>JAPLGF010000309.1 GCA_026390275.1 Candidatus Atribacteria bacterium | reverse complement strand
GAGGATCCCGCACACCGCCACCAGGCTTCCCGCTTCTCCCCAGGAAAGGCCGGAACGGATGAGGACATACATCTGAGCAGGCGATCCACCGGTCACCGAGGGGGTAATGGCCGACATAAAATACCCGGAAAGAACTGTTTTTAAGGCATCCCGATACCGGATTTCCTTATTCCAGGCACGGGCAGTTAAAAAAACCCGGGTGGCGTCCACCATCCAGGCAAGGGTCATCAAGACAGAACCAACCAGCAACCATACCGGGTGAAAAGCCGATAGGTCAATGCTGATTCCACGAAAAGATATAATAGAAAAAATAAAGACACAGGTAGCTAAACTGATAAAAACAGAAAGGACGATCTGCTTCCGCATGCGTCCTGGTTCATAGCGTTCCTTCCCGTACATAAATCCTCCTGAGATCTTAGCCCTTTCTACACTGAAAACGATGTTGAGTTGGGGAGTTGGAAAAAGGCACCCTCAAAATAAAATACTAATACCAACCGATAGAAGCACAAAAACTCCCACCCCCAACCAGGTGGCCAATCGAATGAGCGAGAGTGCTTCATCAACCCGCGCGGGAGTGAGGTCCAGAAGGGGGTCTCCCAAAAAAGGGTATTCTTCCCTCTTTCCCGCATAGTAATTCGTTCCACCCAACCGCACTCCCAATGCTCCGGCCACCGCACTCTCCGGCCAGCCGGCATTAGGACTGGGATGCTTGCGGGCATCTCTCCAGGCACAATGAAAGGCTCCCTTCCAAAAACGCCCCAGGATCAGTGCCGCAATGCCGATGAAGACGATGCTCAACCGGGCAGGAACGAAGTTCATCACATCATCAAGGCGGGCGGAAGCAAAACCGAAGAAATAGTAGCGAAAGTCTTTGTATCCCAGCATGGAATCCAGGGTGTTGACCACCTTATAGACCAGGCCCCCCAGGGCACCGAAAAAGGTCATATAGAAAAAGGGAGCAATGATCCCATCATTGAAGCTTTCTGCCAGCGATTCAATGCAGGCCCGCACCACTTCCCATTCCGCAAAATGATCAGTATCCCGCCCAACCAAGTGTTTCATTTTTTTCCGTGCCGATTCCAGGTCTCCCCATTTCTGAACTCGGAGAAACCGGCTGAGAATAAAATACCCTCCTCCCACTCCCCCTACCATCAAGCCAACCATAAGAAAGCCGAGGACAAACTCCCGTCGAAAGTGCCTGGTTTTGGGAAAGAACCCTCTTTCCAAAAAGGAAATCAGCTTCCCGATCAGGACGACCGGATGCCAGTTCCCTCCTGGGTCACCAAAAAGGGTATCGAGGGTGAAACCGCAGATCATCCGAAGGGCGTTATAAATCATAGGTCCTCATGGTTGACGATGGAGACAATTTGGGTGAATGCCGGATCCTGCTTTACATGCATGATCACCCCCGGCTCTAAAAGGAAATGGAACCCATTTTCAAATTTCATCCCGGTCAGCGCCACCAGCAGGCAGCGAATGATTCCGGCATGGGTCACAACCAGATAAGCCTCATCGTCCAGGGCAGTGAGGTGATCCCAGAAAATCTGTACCCGACGCAGGACATCGGAAAAACTCTCACCCTGGGGAGGCACAAACGCGAGCGGATCCCTCTTCCACTCCCTCATCTCATCGGGAAATTCCTTTTCCAATCCGTCCCAGCTCTTTCCCTCCCAATTTCCAAAAAAGCGCTCTTTGATAGCTTCGTGTAAATACAGATGATGATCTTCACCTATCACCATCCGGGCTGTTTCCAGTGTCCGGGAGAGGGGGCTGACATACACTTTCCCAAATTCGATTCCGTTCAGGGTCTGTTTTGCCGTCTGGATTCGTCTTTTCCCTTTTTCTGATAACGGAATATCACTCCAACCGGCAAAATATCCATTTTCTGTTGCGTGGGTGTCTCCGTGTCGCATAACAAAAATATCTTTCATAGATTCACCAGCCTCGCTCCCCCTGATACGACTCTATGGGCACGGTTCACTCCCAAACCTCCGGTCGCCTGTGCGATTTCAACCAGAGTATCAAAGAGATCTTCGGGAAAGATGGATTGGGCGATCCAGCTGCTCAAAGTAGCTGCCTTCCCCAAAAGACTGAGATCTCCTTCTTCCAGCCCTCTCTGGGCATCATCAAAGGCCTGATCCATGTATTTTTTCTGCTTCCGCCAGCGTGTCCGCATCGCCCCGCGATCCACCCCCAGTGTTTCCATGGTCCCGGGGAGCTCTACCACAATGACGCCCAGACCATGCGGAACTGGCAATCGAACCAAAACTCGGCCCTCTAAATGATCAAAGATACACATATCGGAAAAAACGATACTATCCGAGGGCTCCACCTGCAGGGCGATCCGGGCGACATCTTCCTCCCGTATTTCCCTGTCCACCAACCGGGACAGGGCACCCAGAAGGGCTGTGATATCGGCGGTACTGGAGGCAAAACCCTTCCCTTCCGGGATAAAACGGGTCCTTCGAAAAACAATCTGGTCCTGCAGGTGTCCGAGACCCCATTCCTCCAGGGCAATGTCGAGGGCTCTTTTGCTCTTCCAAAGCCTTTGTGCTTCTTTTTTCTCAACCGGTTCCACTTTATCGCTATATTCCACCGCCATTTCGGCATACCGGTCAACGGTGAGTGAGATGAGGACCTCCCGATCATCAAGCAGTCCCTGCACCAGCTCACCCATGCTGCCCGGACAGATTGCGCGCTTCATTTCACAACCTCCCTATTCCTAAAAACAGGCTTTCCGCTAATTCAATACTTGCTCCAATGGCATCTCCATTCAATCCCCCAAAACTTCGTTCCATCATTTTACCGAATAGATAGGAGAGAATAAAGACCACCATCGTAGCGAAGAAAAGAAAGAGTTTTCCCTGCCAGGCGAAAAACCCGATCATGACGATCATCCAGAACCCGAAGATCCAGGGGGGAACTTTTCCTAAAAATTCCTCCCCCAAACCCTTTTCTTCCCGGGCAAAAGGGCGAAAAAACGCCCCTATCATCACCGCTACCGTACGCCCCACCACTGGAGACAGGATGAGCAACCAGGGAGAAGACAGCCCATCTATGGTCATCATCTTCCAGATTAAAAGAAAAAAGAGTCCCGCCGCTCCAAAAGTTCCCAGATGGGAATCTTTCAGAATTTTTCTCCGTTTGTCCCGGTCCCGGGTGGCAAAAAGGCCATCGCAAATATCGGCCCATCCGTCCAGGTGCAGTCCCCGGGTGAGCACCAGCCATACCACGACCGTAACTAAGGCGGGAAGGTGAGTATTCGCCGTAAAACGGGACAACCCGGTAAAAACCCCATAATTCAAAACCCCGATGAACAGGCCAATGAATGGAAAGAAAAGGGATGACCGGGCGATGTCCCCACTGCGGTATTCATGCCGGGGGGTGAGAAACGGGGTGAGAAAACTCAGCGCCACCCAGAACAGCCGGGGCAAGTTCCGCCAGAAACTCCCCAACTCACCATCTTTCAACCCTTCATGGTTCACCATGAGGTACCGGGCTTCAGGGGAAGCGAGAGACCGGCGATCACGAAATACACCTCGTCCACCTGGGAAGCTAACCACTGGTTGACTCTCCCCTGCAGGTCCCGGAAAGTACGTCCCAGAGGGTATTCAGGAACCACACCCATTCCGATCTCGTTACTCACCATGATCCAAAAAAAACGCTCTCTTTCCCGCTTCTGAAAGAGCCAATCAAATTCCTGCCGAACCAGGGTAAACGCTTTTTCTTCGTCGTTCTCCCGCAAAAAAATGTTACTGGTTAAAAATGTCACGCAATCCAGGAGTACTCCTTTTCCGGAAAAACTCTCCTGGATGTCCTGAAATCCATAGGGAACCTCCAGCGTTTTCCAGGAAGCGGGCCGATGGAGTTGGTGGTGTCGAACTCGCTCCTCCATTTCCCGATCGGTCACCACTCCGGTTGCCAGGTAAATAAAAGGCAAGCCACTGTCCATACCCATCTTCTGAGCCAACCGGCTCTTCCCACTCCGGGCTCCCCCCAGGAGAAAAACAGTGCGATCAAGTGTTTTCAACATACCTCCTCACGACTTCGATGAACCGGGCGTTTTCCTCGTGATTTCGCACGGCAAAACGAAAAAATTGCCGGGTGAGACCCCAGAAATCGGCCAGTGACCGGACCACGATTCCCTGGTTCTCCAAATGAGCATACCACGGCTCGGGATTCCCTATCAGGTGGATGGTATAATAGTTCACCAGAGATGGAAAGAGGAGAAACGAACCCGGAACTGCGCAAAACGCCTCTTCGATGACTTTTTTTTCACCAAGCAAATTCTTTCTCGTCTCGGCATGGAACAATGAGAGGTCGGATTGGGCCAGGAGATGGAGTGCCGCTGCTAAAATGGCATTTATGCTCCAGGGTTCAAGAAAAGCCAAAAAGCGGTCGATGGCGGTCTCTGTTCCCAGGAGAAATCCGCCCCGCAACCCGGCCAGAGCATAGTATTTGGTGAGAGAACGGACCACAAAAACTCCCTCCCTCTTTATTGTTTCTCGAGCGACGGAAGTCTGGTCCTGGATGAATTCCTGGAACGCTTCATCGATGATCAGCACGATGTTTTCGGAATGACACCATTCCTCAAGCGCCTTTATGACCGGCTCCGGATAGGACATCCCCAGCGGGTTTCCCGGATTCCCCAGCACCAGAATATCCGGTTTGTTCTTCTTCAAAAAGTCGAACAGGGCGTTCCAGTCGACCGGTTCTAAGCAGAGAAAATGCCCAATGGTTTTCCCGGCTTCATGAAAAGCCCGGGCATACTCGGTAAAGCAAGGTTCCAGTATAACAACCTCCTGGCCCGGCAGGTATCGAGCGAGGAGATAGATTCCCTGGGTGGCACCATGACAGGGGAGGATATTTTCCGGTGGAAACCCGGAAAGACGGGAAAGATCCCGCTGATAATAGGACCAATCTAGGGGGGGATAGACCGAAACATAGCGGAACAACGTCTCCCAATTCTGGTGGAGCACCGGAGGCGGACCCCAGGGGTTGATGCTGGCGCTGAGGTCCAGAAGTTTTTTGCCGTCCTGCTCCATTTCTATGATACGACCGCCGTGAACAGGTACTGTCATCCGTCCACCAGAGCAAAGCAAGAAATAAGGTCCCCTTCGTTCAGCCGAATGAGAGTGATCCCCCGGGTAGAGCGGCCCTGAACGGAGACCTCGCTGGCATTAATACGGATGAGCGTCCCGTTCTGGGAGGAAATAAGGATTTCCTCTTCTCCGCTCACCGGCAGCACCCCGATCACATCACCGGTCCGTTCACTAACCCGCATGAGAATGATCCCCTTCCCCCCCCGATGATGGGAGGGAAATTTTTTCATGATCACCCGCTTCCCCATCCCCTGCGCCGAGACCACCAGCAGCTGCTGGGATCGGTCAAGGATGCAGGCGCCCACCACCCGGTCGTTGGCGCGGAGTGACATGCTTTTAACGCCCCGGCTGGAACGCCCCGTGGAGCGAACTTCTTTTTCGTTGAAACAAATGGCGAAGCCCTTCGCGGTGGCAATCAGGATTTCATCGTTCCCGTTGGTGACGAAGACCGAAGAGAGCTCATCATCTTCATCCAGAACGATTCCCCGAATCCCCCGCCGGGTGATGGAGACAAATTCCAAAAGGTCACTCTTTTTCACCACTCCCC
>JAPLGF010000136.1 GCA_026390275.1 Candidatus Atribacteria bacterium | reverse complement strand
GATTCCGTTCGTATGCGACAAACATATCAAATCAATCGACATTTTTGATCCTCGGTTTTCACTTCCCATTGAGAAATGTGTGGGGAAAAGAGTGGTCACCATCAACCGAAAAGGGAAATTTCTTTTTTTTGAATTTTTTGATGGGTCGTCCCTGCTGGCTCATCTGGGGATGACCGGACATTTTTCGTGTACGACGAGCAGGGAAAACTTTCCCCATCAGAGAATTCTCTTCACCCTCTCGGAAGGGTATCTCATTTATTGTGATCAAAGGAAATTTGGCCGTTTTCGATATTTAGAACCAGAACAGAAAAATCAGTGTCTCTGTGAGCTGGGGGTTGATCCTTTATCCCGGGAGTATACCTTTGACCTATGGAACGCTCTTTTATCCCCAAGAAAAGAGAAAATTAAAAGTTTTTTAATGAATCAGAAATACATATCCGGAATCGGAAATATTTACGCCAGTGAGATTCTTTTCCGGAGTGGTATCCACCCTGAAAAGAGGGTTGACGTTTTGACTGAACAGGAACAGAAAGATCTTTTTCGGGTTATCCCGGAAGTACTGAACCAGGCCATTTGTTTTGAAGGAACCACCATCCGCGATTATCAACATTCCGATGGAACAACTGGTTCTTTTCAAGACGAGCTTCTGGTCTACGGGAAAGAGGGAGAACTTTGCCCGGTATGCGGGACACCCCTGGAACGGATCAAGATTTCTTCCCGGAGCACCTATTTTTGCCCGGTTTGTCAGAATATCAAGAAATAATTCCTCCCGGGGAAATATTTTGTGTTATCTCCTCATTGTTTCTGTATATTTTCATTATTATTCTATAATGAGGGAATGTTATATGAAGCTGATCATTCCCGAAATATCCTGGAGGGTTTTCTCAATTTTTTCTTTCCCCTGACCTGTGTTTCCTGCGGTCAATATATTTCAGAATCATCCGGGTATTCCCTCTGCGAGAGGTGTTGTTCCCAAATTGAATTCTTAAACGGTCCGGTTTGTGTGAGTTGCGGACGTTCTCTTCCGCACTTCCGCCTTACAAAATGTCGGCGTTGCCGCGAGAAACCTTTTTCTTTTGATGCTGCCCGGGCAGTAACCGTTTATATCTCCCCCATCCGGGAATCGATTCATGCCTTAAAGTATAAAGGAATGACCTCCTTCGCTCCTTTTTTTGGACATCTTCTCCTGGAATACTTGAAAACCAATCCTTTTCTCCTGGATGTCGATGGAATTCTACCAGTTCCGCTCCACCCTTTCCGCCTGCAAGAACGGGGTTTTAATCAATCGGAGATCATGGCCCGTTCCGTGAGTCGTTCTTTTCATCTTCCTCTGATACGAAAAAAGATCTTTCGTACCAAACTCACTCGTTCCCAGATCGGATTGAGTGCCAGGGATCGCCGCCTGAATCTGCAGAATGCTTTTTCTATTCCCGATCCCGGTTATTTCCGGGCGAAGAAGATATTGATCATTGACGATGTCATGACCTCCCGTGCCACCGGAGAGAGTCTTTCCCGGGCATTACGTAATTCCGGTTGTGAAAGGATCTATCTCCTGGTTCTGGCATCTGGAAAATCATTGCGGGATGAATGAAAGGGCAAGAAGGGGCCTCTCTGGTTATGGGGAAGGAGGTGGTGATCAGATAAAAAAGGGGTTCTTTGAAATAATATTCAAATGAAAAATTTTTATTGACATTCTTCTAAGAGTGGATACAATACCCTTGAAACATTCTTATTGATTTGAATATACATTCACATTTTACCGTAGGTGCCCATGAACCTTTCCGAGGAAAATGTTGAACTCATTACCAGAATATCATGGCTCCATTATATGGAGGGTATGACCCAGAGTGAAATTGCCCACCTGCTCCAGCTCTCTCAACCCAAAGTAGCCCGCCTGATCGATAAAGCTCAGAAAAGTGGCATCGTTAAGATTTCCATCGAATCCCCCATCTCGAACTGTCTCCGGATTGAAAGTGAATTCAAACATCGCTTTGCTCTGCAGGATGTGGTGGTGATCCCCACCACCGGTGAAACCGAATTGTATACCAGTGTCGGCCGGGCTGGTGCCTGGTACCTGGAAAAAGTACTCAAGGATGGAGATCTGGTGGGGATTGCCTGGGGGCGGACCCTGAAACAGCTGGCTCTTTCCATCCGTCCTACCAGGGTCAAAAACCTTAAGTTTGTTACCCTGGTAGGAGGACTCACCTCCTCTGCTTCGCTCAATCCCTATAACATCGGTGAGAAACTGGCCTCCATTTTTAATGGAGAGTGTTATTATCTGTATGCCCCGGCAGTGGTGGAGAGTGAAGAGGTTCGCAATTTCTATCTCAATGAGAAGATCAATCAAAAGACCCTTTGTCTGGCCCGACAAGCCAGGTGGTCATTGGTGGGGATGGGAACGGTGGATGTCCGGTACTCTATTTATTCTCTTACCGGTTTCATCGAGTATCATGAGCTGGAAGCTCTCAAGCAAAAAGGAGCAGTGGGAGATATTCTTGGCCAGTTTTACACCATCAATGGAACCATTCTCGATACTCCTCTCCATCGGCGAACAGTGGCTTTGCCCTTAGAGGATATTCGCCAGATGTCAAATGTAATGGGAGTGGCAGGAGGAATTGAGAAATCGGAAGCCATCCTGGGAGCATTACGAGGCAGGTTTATCAATATTCTCATCACCGATGAAAAAACGGCTTTACAGATATTATATTTGGATAAAAATCAGGAGGGATAACGCGTGGCAAAGATCACCTGTATTGGAATCCTGGTCGCGGATCTGGTGGGGAGACCCATTGATCATTTTCCAGAAAAAGGTCAGCTCATGATCATCCCGCAAATGGGATTGTATGTAGGAGGAGGCGCTCATAATACGGGGGTAGTTTTGAGAAGGTTGGGGGAAGAGGTAGTGGTGGTGGGAAAAGTGGGAAAGGATGGATTGGGAGAATTCGTCGTGAATACTCTGAAAAAACGGGGTATTGATACCCGGGGCATTGTATCCACCGAGGACTATCCCACTTCTTCCACCATGGTGATGGTGGATGGAAAAGGAGAACGGTCTTTTATTCATTGTACCGGAGCCAATCGGAGTTTACAAGAAAGAGATATTCTGGACGAATTTTTTCTGGATTCCCAGTTGGTTCATATCTCGGGCACCTTTCTCCTCCCCAGTTTTGATGGTCCGGACACTGCCCATTTTTTCCAACGAGTGAAAGAAAAAGGGATTATTACTTCCCTTGATACTTACTGGGACGAAAGCGGAAAATGGCTTCAGACCATCGAACCCTCTCTCCCCTATATCGACATCTTTATATCCAACCGCGATGAATCGACCCGCATTTCCGGACAGCGCCATCTGGTCGAGAACGCCCAATTCTTCTTGGATTACGGGATCAAGGTGGTGGCAATCAAGATGGGGGATGAGGGGAGTTTCATCATGACCAATAAGGAAAAGATCTTTGTCCCCCCTTATCGGGTGGAGGTGGTAGATGGGACCGGAGCCGGGGATGCATTTGCCGCCGGTTTTTTGGTGGGGTACCTTAAAAATTGGGATCTCGACCGAACCGGTCGTTTCGGGAATGCCTGTGGTGCCATGTGCGTTCAAAAGATGGGTTCCACCGAGGGCGTGGGGGATTTTGAGGAAGTGATGGAGTTTATGAAGACCCATTCATAACGGGAGACGGGGGTTGAGAAAGGAGGTGGGAACCATGAAATACGGGGTGCAGTTTGGTGCCGGAAATATAGGAAGGGGATTTATCGGAAATCTCCTCTGGGAAACGGGGTATCAGACCATCTTTGTGGAAGTGTTTTCGAACCTGGTGGATCAACTCAATGAACGAAAGAGTTATCCCTTGCGTTTGCTGGAGAAAAGCGGTCAGGAAAGGAACCTTACCATCGACAATATCGAAGCCTTTTGTACCGAAGAGCAGGGGAAAGTGGCCGAAGCGCTCTCGATTGCTGATGTCGTTTTCACGGCAGTGGGAGTGAAGAATCTCCCCTTTATCGTTCCCCTTTTAGCGGAGGGACTCAGGCTTCGTTTTCAAAAAGGTGCTGGTTTTCTGAACATATTTCTCTGTGAAAATTTGAAAGGAGCACCAGAATTTCTCAAGGAGAAAGTATTGGCTTTTCTTAATGAAGAAGAGAAAAAATATGTTGAGGAAAAAATCGGTTTTGTAGGAACAGTGGTGGCCCGGATGGTGCCGGTGATGGACCGGCGTTTTGGAGTCGACGATCCGCTTTTTGTGGTTGCCGAATCCTATCATAAACTTCCTTACGACGCCCGGGCAATAAAAGGATCGGCTCCGGATATTTCAGGGTTGAAACCGGTAGACAATTTTCAGGCGGAAGTGGACAAAAAACTTTTTATTCACAACCTGGGGCATGCTTCTATTGCCTATTTAGGGTACCTGAAAGGATATGCCTACATCCATCAATCGGTACCAGATCTGGAGATCAAAGATATTTTGGATCACACTCTGGAGGAAACGCTCACTGCCATTCTCAAGAAACATTCGGAGCTGGATAGCAGGGAGCAGAGGGCTTTCGTCGATGATCTTAAAGAACGGTTTACCAATCCCGCCATCATGGATACCGTTCAGCGGGTGGGGAGAGATCCCCTCCGAAAATTGGGACCGGACGACCGAATCGTGGGAGGGGCTCGACTCTGTCTTTCGCAGGATATTTTTCCAGAAACGATTGCCCGGGTGGCTGGTGCGGCGCTCTGCTATGATTTTTCCTCCGATGGTGAGGCCATGAAGCTTCAGAAGATGATCCGGGAAAAGGGAATCATGGTGGCTCTTAGGGAGGTTACGGGTATAGACCCCGACAGTACTTGGGGACAAAGAATCATCGAATCGTACCGGGTTTTTCACGCTCGTTTTCGTAAGTCAATAGCATGATGAAAAGACCGCCCGGTCAGCTCTTAGTACCTGACAGATCTTTAACCGTTGGTGAAAATGTTGAGTTGGGGAGTTGTTGAGTTGTTGAGTTGGAAAAGACACCCCGGGTAAGAATGTTGAGTTGGTGAGGACCGGGAATCGGGTAAGAATGTTGAGTTGGGGAGTTGGAAGTAATTTACCGTTTAAGTTTACATTATTTTTAGGGCAATAAGTTCTGGTCCGGGATATCCCGGTCTGGGAAAACGAAGGGAGGGAGCATGATGAAGGCGGGAGTGTTATATGGGCCAGGTGATCTGCGGATTGAAGATCGTCCCGTACCGGAAATTGGTGACAATGATATTTTACTGAAAGTGGGAGCTTGTGCGATCTGTGGTACGGATATGCGGATTTTCCGCCATGGACATCGGGGAGTGAGAATCCCGCAGATTGTGGGACATGAAATTTCCGGAGCCATCGCCGAGATGGGGAAGAAGGTGAGAGGATACACGGGGGGGGAACGAGTGGCGGTGGATCCCATCGTTTCCTGTGGGGAGTGTTACTACTGCCGGAGAGGAATGACCAATCTGTGCTCCACTTTCAAAGAAAATACCGAAGCTTTCGGTTACTACCACCCGGGTGGATTTGCCGAATATATGCGCATACCAGAAAAAGCCATCCAGCGAGGGAACCTTATTCCCATCCAAGATGATCTTTCCTTCGAAGAAGCAGCCATTGCTGAACCCATGGCCTGTGCTTTGAATGGGCAGATGCTTTCCCGGGTGGGGGTGGGAGATCATGTTTTGATTGTGGGATCCGGTCCGGTTGGCTGCATGCACATCGCACTGGCAAAAACCCTGGGAGCGACCAAGGTGATCATTTCCGAACTCCAGGAAAACCGGCTCCAGTTAGCCCGTCAATTCGGTGCTGACTGTTACGTCAATCCGTTGAAAGAAGATTTGAAGGAAGCCGTGATGAAAGTAACCGGGGGAATTGGTCCTTCGGTGATTATCATTGCCGCTCCTGCCCGGAAAGCCCAGGAGTCAGTTCTGGATCTTGCTGCCAATCAGGCTCGGATCAACTTTTTTGGTGGTTTGCCAAAGGATGATCATTTTGTGAGCTTAGACAGCAACGTTATCCACTACAAAGAACTTTTCATTCATGGGACCAGCGGAGCCACCACTTCTCAAATCAATATGTGCATCGAATTGATGACGGGAAAGCGAGTGGATGCCCCCAAACTCATCAGCAAAGTCATTCCCTTAGAAGATCTTCCGGCCATGATGGTGGAAGCAGAAAAGGGAAATTATCTGAAGATAGTGGTTAAGCCCTAAAGGCAGTGATCAGTGATCAGTTATCACTGTCTTTCGCTCGGAGGTGTCAGGAATGGATTCGAAAGAGAAGTTACTTCATATGTATAAGGACATG
>JAPLGF010000179.1 GCA_026390275.1 Candidatus Atribacteria bacterium | reverse complement strand
CAGCCAGGAGATCTTGGATCATCCCAATGTCCTGGGTGCTCAACGACCGGCCTTGAATCACCATCATCTCTTCCATGTACCGATGCTACCACAAGAGGCCGCCGGAGTCCAGAGGGAAGCGGACTTTTTTCTCTTGTTCTTTGGCTTGCCAGCGGGAAGGAAGGAGGGGATAGGCTAACCTTACTCTGAGAAGGGAGCTATACTATGAAGAGATGGGTACCTGAGTAGTTACAAAAACTCTTTTCATTACTATTTTCCCCCTTCATTATTGGCGATCAACCCTATTTTAAAAACCAAAAAATGAACCGAGATTCAAGACTTTCTCTTTTTTCACCCACCTCCCTTCAGACTCTTAAGTCTATTATAACAAAGTATATTATTTATTGCCATTTCATCTGGCGGTAATCAGGGTATCTTTCAAGAGTTTTTTCTAATCTCCCCTTCGGGCCTGATAAATATACTCGCGATAGGCGTTGAAGTTCTGGAGATTCATTTCCGGGGGAACTCCACCGGCACCGGACAGTATGAATCGTTCCTCTCCTCCGATGGCAACCACTTCCTGAATATGTTTCTGTAATTCTTCTTTCTTCATCTGCCCGATGGTACAGCTGATACCACCTTTGAGAGTAACCCGTTTGCCATATTTTTCTTTTATGGCTTTAAAATCCATACCATCATAGGCATCCAGAGGGTCGATGGAGTCAAAACCGGCGTCAACAAAGTCTTCAAAGAGAGACATAACCTTTCCATGGGAATGGAACATTACCTTTTTTCCCCGGGAATGAAGCGCCTGAACAATTTTCTGATCATTTTCTTTAAACAATTCCCGGTAGCTTTTTGGACTGAAATAGGACGCAGTTTGAGTTCCCATATCATTGGTAATCCAGAGACCATCAACGTCACATTCATCGACCACCATCAATGCCAGCTTGATCACCGCATCCACTGCCCGACTGGACATCTTTTTGACCAACTCCGGTTCTGATCCGATATCCATCCAGGTTTCTTCCAACCCCCGAAAAAGCATCCAGGCTGATTCAAAAGAACCCTTCCCTTCCATGGTGACAAAATATCCCCGATCCTTTAGCTTCCTCACTGGTTCTTTCAAGGCCTTTATCCGTTTACGAAGCGATTCCCAGTCTGGATCGGGTATCTTGTCAAAGTCTTCAATCCACCTGACCGGGTTATAAAACGCCTTGGCATAATAGGGTTTTTTCCGCCAATACCAGATACCACCAAAAAATGTCCGTATCAGTAGATGAGTTTCATCTTCGGTTAAAACATCACAAAATATTCCCGGTCCCCCCGGAATGTTGAGTGGAGCCGGAATGATCACCCAATCAGATTGAAAGAGCTCTGCTTCGAAAAGCGCGATTTCTTCCCAGCTGCCAGCCATGACCTGAGGACCAAAAAACGCTAAACGGGCTTCTAAACAATCAAAACCATCGATGTAGGGAAGAATATCGGTCGGTTTTCCTACCAGGGCAGCCATGATTCGATCATAGCCAGTCATTTCTCTATCCTCCTTCATTGTTCTTTTTTTGATTCCTTTAATCTTTTTGATGCCTCATATTAAAATAAGGGAAGGGAAGAATTAATTAGAAAAATAAGGAGAGGTTACGAGTATAAATATCATTACCTGCTTAAAAAACAGGGAGGGTTAGGTGTCTCTCTTGATGTTCCCATGGAAAGAAGCGGTGACGAGCCATTCCGACATGAAACTCATCCCGGGACCTTTCCAGACCACTTCAAGCCCTTCTGCAACCGTGGCTCCGATATCGGCAAATGATTCCCGGATCCCCAGGGAAAAACCGGAGTATATCGAGGGGGAGGCAACCAGCAAAAGTGCGTACTCCCGGGAGTGATCGGTGCTGGGTGTGGTGGGGTCGCAGCCGTGATCGCTGGTAATGATCAGTATATCATTAGAGCGAAGACGGGGAAGAAATTCGCTCAATTGAGCATCCCAGGATTCCAGGGCAGATTTGAATCCAGAAACATTATTCCGATGACCATAGATCGAATCAAAATCATTAAAATTCGCCCACACCAGATCGAAGTGCTGATCTGCCTGTAGTTCGAAAAAAACCCGGAAGGTATCAGCGTTGGATGTCGTTTTAAAACTTTCACTGATACCACGACCGGTGAAGATATCTCCGATCTTCCCCACTCCGGCAGTTCTCTTTCCATGCTCAACCAGAGCATCCAGAACGGTGGGATAAGGAGGTGGCAGTGAAAAATCCTTGCGCCGCGGAGTCCGATGAAAATCGCCCGGGTTCCCGACAAAGGGACGGGCAATAACCCGGGCGACGGCATCTTCACCCTCCATGACCATCCGCACCGACCGGCACAGATGGTAGAGTTCTTCCGGGGAAATGAGGTCCTCATGGGCGGCGATTTGGAGAACGCTGTCGGCCGAGGTATAGATGATCGGAAACCCGGTGCGGATATGCTCAGGGCCGTACTCTTCGATGATGGCGGTTCCCGAGGCGGGCTTGTTCCCCAAGAAACGACTCCCAGTAACAGCTTCGATCTTTTTCATGAGACGGTCGGGAAAGCCCTGGGGATAAACCGGAAAGGGACGATCGATGACTGCCCCCATCATTTCCCAATGACCGACGGTGGTATCCTTGCCAGGAGACCTTTCCGCCATTTTTCCATACCCCCCCTCGGCCGGTTGCAGGAGAGCGATGCCGGGAATAGGTTCAATCAATCCCAGCCCCAATCTCTCCAAAGTCGGACAACACAAACCACCAACCGCTCGAGAGAGGTTGCGGAGGGTGTGGCTTCCCTCATCACCATAGTGCCCGGCATCGGGAAGCTCTCCCATACCGACACCATCGAGGAGGGCAATAAATATCCTCAATTCAATTCCTCCAGCCAGCACTGAAGAGCGAGCATGGTTTTGGCATCCTGGATCTCACCCTGCTTCATCATGGCACGAGCCTGATTGGTGCTGACTTTTAAATAATAGATTTCCTCATCCTCATCTCCCGCCCGAGCCTCTTCGACCGGATAAACCTCCCGGGCTCGAAAAAAGTGAATTTGTTCGCTGCTGTAACCCGGCGCCAGATACACCTGAAAAAGATGTTGCCAGTGACAACCGGCGAATCCGGTTTCTTCTTCTAATTCGCGTACTGCGCACACCTGCGGGTCCTCACCGGGTTCTAAAGTTCCAGCCGGGATTTCCCATAACCACTTCCCGGTAGGTGCCCGAAACTGTTGAATGAGTACCAATTGATTTTCGATCGTAGTGGCAATGATGGTCACTGCTCCCGGATGGCTGATAAAAATCCGTTCCATGTTATCGGGATAAAGATTTCGTTTCAACTGAAATAATCGGGTTTCACAGAGAATTTCACTGGTTTTTATTTCAGGAATGACCAATTCAACTGCTTTTTTTTCGTCATAAGGAAAAAACATGCTTACGCTCCTTCGTCAACCGGTGTAACCCAAACGTGTTTCACCGTTATGCCAACCGCTTCCAATTCTTTTATGATCGGTTCATAATTCCGGGTGGCAATCCGTATCACCACGTAGCGTAAATCCGGTTTTTCATCGATATAAAAAGTTGCCAAACTGAGGATGTTTATCATATATTTACTGACAATCCCGGTCACCTGGTGAAGTTCACCCGGTTTTTCCGGAAGTTCAATGGTAATCCGGGTTCCACCCAATTCCACCCCCAGGGTCTCCACCAACACCTCGAAGACATCGGATTCGGTAATTATACCCATCACCCGGGTTTCCTCGACCACCGGTAATCCGCCCACTTTATTTCTCTTCATGATGAGAGCGGCTTCTTCGATGGGGGTATCGGGTTTGATGGTGATGACCTTTTTTTCCATAATTTCCGCCACCGTCATCTTTGAGAAAAGATAGGTCAATTCAAAGCGACTCAGGGTGGTCGCCTTGGATGGTTCTGCTTCCAATAGATCATTGTAGGTTACAATCCCCGCCAGCCGGTCATGATCCACCACCGGCAAACGACGGATTCCCTTTTCTTTCATGATTTTCTCTGCTTCCAGAATCGTGGTGCTACTGGGAATGGTCACCACTCCTTTACTCATTCGGTCTCTCACTAACACCGGCATCCCTCCTCTCACGAATAAACTTCTTTCCGGCATCCAGCGCCTGGAAATTGATCTCGATCAATTCTCTCTTTTTACCGGAGAGAATTTCTTCTAAGGCCAATCGCATATCCTCTTCCCAGACGAGCGGACGATGCGCTACCAGCGCCCCCAGGATCACCATATTGAGAGTCCGGGGATCCCCCACCATTGCCCCGGCTATCTCATTTCCCGGGACATTCAGAACTTCCACCGTCGGGCAGTGACCGGTCCCCCGCACCAGTGAAGAATTGATCACCAGGAGACCTTCTTCTTTGACCAGAGGTCCAAACCGGAGCAGGGCCGGTTGATTGGTAACGACAACGATATCGGGGTGATCGGAAATCGTGGACCCGATCTCCTGGTCCGAAAGGATCACCGTACAGTTAGCGGTTCCTCCCCGCATCTCCGGTCCATAAGACGGGTACCAGCTGACATGGTACCCTCCAATCATCCCGGCAGTGGCCAAGACCCGTCCTAAAAAAAGAATCCCCTGCCCACCGAATCCGGCAATAACGGTTTCAACATGCATTGGTGACTCCTTCTTTCACTTTGATTTCACCGATCCGATAGGTGGCCATCAGGTGTTCTTCCAGCCATTTCACCGCCTCTAAGGGAGGCAACCTCCAGTTGGTGGGACAGGGAGAAAGAATCTCAACGAGTGAAAATCCCTGTTCCTCGATCTGGGTAAGAAATGCTTTCCGGATCGCTTCTTTGGCTTTCTTGATGAGACGAGGGTTGGTGAGTGCCACCCGGGCGATGTAGGCAGATCCCTCGGATACCGCCAGCATTTCGCAGAGATGGAAAGGATATCCCTCCGTCTGGACCTTTCTCCCCCGGGGAGAGGTCTGGGTCTTCTGACCGAGCAGCGACGTGGGAGCCATCTGACCACCCGTCATTCCATAAATGGCGTTGTTGATGAAAAAGCAGGAGATATTTTCTCCCCGGTTAGCAGCATGGATTATCTCCGCTGTTCCAATGGCCGCGATATCTCCATCACCCTGATAGGAGAAAACGATCGTTCCCGGTCGAGAACGTTTAATCCCGGTGGCGATGGCCGGTGATCTCCCGTGGGCTCCCATCACGAAATCGACATCGATATGTTCATAGATATAGACCGAACAGCCCACCGGCCCTACTCCGATGGTCCGGTCGGAAATGGAGAGCTCATCGATCACTTCCGCGATGAGCCGCTGTGCCAGACCATGGTGACATCCCGGACAATAGGGGTAGGGCAGATCAAACAGGCTGTGAGGTCTTTCAAATACCGTTTTCATGTTTTACTCCTTCCCTCGATAGAATGTCCATCACCTTTTGCAGGGTGTCTTCCACGGTCGGAATCATCCCTCCGCTTCGGCCATAGAAGTGAACCGGCACTCGACCCTCTACCGCCAGTCTCACGTCTTCCAGCATCTGCCCATGATTCATCTCCACATCGATGACTCGCCCCGCCTGGACTGCCTTTTCCTTCATCACTGCCGAGGGAAAAGGATAAAGAGTGATCGGACGAACTAAGGCAAGACGAAGGCCTTTCCTGGCACCTTCCCTGACCACGCTCTTCAGAATCCGGGCCACTGTTCCATACCCCACCAGGAGAAGATCCGGGTGTTCATCCCCAAAAATCTCATACCGTATTTCGTTTCTTTCCATAGCCCGAAATTTTTCCTGCAGGGCTTGATTCACCTTCTCCAGTTCCTGAGGATCTAAAGCAAAGCAGATGATAAAACGCCGCTTTCGTCCCTCTTTCCCGCTCACTGCCCAGTCCTTGGGGGGAAGGGGATCGAACTGCGGCTCGGTAAACACGACCGGTTCCATCATCTGACCAAGCATCCCATCAGGAGCTAAAACGATAGTCTTATAATCCCCATGTCCCCCGCCTTTGACCGCCTGGAAGTAGTCGCTCTGCGAGGGTTGGATGTTCCCCAGTCCCGGACCTCCCCGGCTCATATTGACAATCACCGCCGGAAGCTCGGCTGACACCAGGTAGGAAATTCCTTCTTGTTTCAGGCTGATTCCCGGCCCGGAAGAAGAGGTGAGAACCCTTTTTCCGACGGCGGCGGCACCATAAACCATGTAAATGGCGGCAATTTCACTTTCCGCCTGTAAAAACACTTTCCCTTCTTCCGGAAGACGGGAGGAAAGGTATTCGGAGATTTCGGTCTGGGGAGTTATCGGATATCCAAAATAGAGATCACAACCCGCCCGGACCGCCGCCTCGGCAATCGCTTCGTTCCCTTTCATCAGAATTCGTTTCATAACTCGTCCCCCCGGTAAACGGAAATAGCTACATCCGGACAGACCTGGGCACAAAAACCACACCCGATACAGACTTCCCTTCGCCCCACATTTGCCGGATAGTACCCATGGGTATTGAATTCCTCAGAAAAAGAGAGGACTTTTTGGGGGCAGATTTGAATACAGTATCCACACCCCTTACAATATTCCTGATTGATGATTACTCGATTCAATGGTATCGACTCCTTAATATCCACTTTATATCTATCAACGACTCAACATAATTCATCATTTCACTGCCCCGCCCGCTCCATGAGAATCTCGGCAAACTGCAAAGCTGGCATGGAAGAGCTTTCGCCACCCATCATCCGAACCAGTTCTTTCAACCGTTCGTCCCTTTTCTCCACTGGGGAAACCTCCGCCCAGGTGTTTTCCGCGTCGGAGAATTTGTCCACTCGCAGGTGTTGATCGGCAAAGCAGGCAATTTGAGGAAGATGCGTGATGCAGATCACCTGGCGTCCGGACGAAATAGCCTTCAGCTTCTCCCCAATCCAGAAGGCGGTTTTTCCGCTTACTCCCTGATCGATTTCATCGAAAACCATGATCGGGACATTTTCCGTTTCGACGGCGATGGATTTTATGCCCAGGATGATGCGGGACAGTTCTCCTCCCGACGTTACTTCCCGGATGGGACCGGGTTTCTGCCCCGGATTGAGTGTGATACGGAAATCACACCGGTCGAGACCGTCAGAACGGAAGATTGGTTTCTCTTCCGAAATATCCTCAAAAACCACCTCAAATTCCACCCGGGGAAAGGCCAATTGCAGAAGCTCAGCTTCCAGTCTCTTTTTCAGACTCTCGGCGGCCTCTCGTCTTTTGCCAGCGAGAGCCCTGCCCTTTTCAAAAAGATAACTTTCTCTTTCCTGCAGTTCTTTTTCTAATTTTTTTTGTTTTGTTTCCTTTTCTTCCGCCTCAATCATTTTTCGGGTGAGGTCTTTCCGGAAACCGATCAGTTCCGCGGTGGTCCGGCAACGATACTTCCGTTTCAACCGTTCCATTTCACCCACGGTTCGTTCCAGTTGTTCAATCTTTTCCGGGGAATAGTCGAGCGAACTTCGTAAACGGCCCAAGTCATAGGCCACATCCTGCAACTCGATTTCGATGTTCTTCAGGATATCCCGGGCCTTCAAAACCGGTTGGAAAACTCCTCCTCCTGGTACCCTCTCCAACTCCCCCTGCATCTGGGCCAGCAGGCTCCCGACTCCGCCCCCCATCTCTTCTCCTTCTAAAACCTGGAAAAAACGATCCAGGGCCTCACCGTAAGTCTGGATTCCCGAGATCATCCGAAATTCATCTTCCACTGCTCCCATGTTTTCCGAATCAAGCTGGAACCGTTCAAATTCCTGGACGGCTTCCCGCAGATCATCCAGTTTTTCCCCGTCACTCCCGGAGAGGTCTTCCCACTCCCCCTGAATCTGAATCATTTCTCGAAATGCTTTTTCATACTCACTCCCCATCACTTTCCCCTGGTCATCGAGAAAAACATCCAGGATGTTGAGCTGGTTCTCGGATGCCAAGAACCTTTCGTGCTCATTCTGACCGTAAATATCGACCAGGAAGGCGCTGACATCCTTCAAGGCAGTGATCGGGACGGAACGTCCATTGATTCTCCCCCGGCTCTTTCCATCCCGTAGAATTTCCCGGGTGAGAACAACCTCATCTTCCATCTCACCGATCAGTCCCTTGTCCTCCAACCAGTGCTTGATAGAAAGGTCATGAGAGAGGTCAAAAAGACCTTCGATGATGGCACACTTCTGCTCCCGGCGAATCATATCTTCCCGGGTTCGTCCCCCCTTGAGGAGACTGAGGGCATCAATAATCAATGACTTCCCGGTTCCGGTTTCCCCGGTGATCACATTCATGCCTTCTCCAAAAAGAATATGTTGAGAATCTACGATGACGAAGTTTTTGATGACGAGTTCTTTGAGCATTCCGAATCAATCCGCTTTCGAATATCCATACCCCAGGATAATTTTTCGCGGAGAAGCGAATAGAAAGGCTTCTCGGGTGTCAATTTCACCATGCGATTACTCAATCGAGACTTTCGGACTTCGATATAATCATCTTTATCCAGCAGATACCCTCTCTGACCATCCAGCGTCACCATGGTCCCCTCTTTCGCCGATTCCAGGATGACCCGAATGGATGAATAGGGAGCAGCAACAATGGAACGGGCATAGAGAGTATGGGCGCAGATGGGAGTGATCAGGAAAAGATCCAGTCCGGGATACACCACCGGTCCCCCCGCAGAAAGCGCATAGGCAGTCGACCCAGTGGGGGTAGCGACGATCATGCCGTCGGCCGGGAAAACAGCTAAGTCCTCGTCATCGATCGAGGTCCGGAGACGAATCATCTGGGCAAACGGCCCCCGGTAGATCACTACATCGTTCAAGGCCACATCGTTTTCCACATCCCCACTGGCATGATGGATGGCACAATCCGCCATCATCCGGCTTTCAATGGTAAAACGTCCCTCCAGGACTTGTTGAGCGGCACAAAGCATATTGTCCACGCTCACCTCGGTGAGAAAACCGAGGCCCCCTAAATCTATACCGATCACCGGAACCTCCCCGGAGGCATAGGTATGGCTGGCAGAAAGAAAGGTCCCATCCCCTCCCAAAACGAAAACAATGTCCGGCTTCTCTGCCCGAACATCATTCCCACTCACAATACGAGATGATATGTCATTTTCCTGGAAAAAACGGCTCAATTGCTGGGCAGAATCCTGGACGGTTTTGTGGCTTTTCTTGATATAGATATGGACAGAACGAACGCTCGTGTTTTCCATAATATTCTCCTGACTTCAGCGCTTCACATTCTATAGTTCTTTGGTTGCAACATCCTTTTAACTTCTCATAAAAGTTTCATGGGCCGATTCCACAACTTCCTTTATTATAACTTCTATTCGATTTTTATCAAAAAAATCGGCTTTTTTGATCCAGTCACCCAGAAATTCGATATTTCCCTCCCTCCCCTGGATGGGAGAACAGGTGAGATACCGAAAAGAAAAGCCGGCTTCCTGGGCAGCGGTTAGAACCCCCTTCAGGACTTTCTCATGAGTTTCTTTCTTTTTGACGATTCCCCCCTTCCCCACCAGTTCCCGCCCGGCTTCAAACTGAGGTTTAATCAGGGCAATGAGTGGTCCCCTCTCCCTGAGAAGATCATGCAGGGGGGGGAAAAGCAGGCACAGGGAGATGAACGAAACATCGATGGTGAGTCCATCCACCATTTCACCGAGGTTGGAACCTTTCAAAAACCGGGCGTTGCACTGTTCTATCACCACCACCCGGGGATCATGCCGGAGTCTCTCATGGAGCTGGCCGGTCCCCACATCAATGGCATAGACTTTTTGCGCCCCATGCTGCAGAAGGCAGTCGGTGAAACCGCCGGTGGATGCCCCAATATCGGCAAATACCATTCCGGTGGGATCAAGATGAAAAACCTGGAGAGCTTTTTCCAGTTTTTCACCCCCCCGGCCGACATACCGCGGGGGTTGAATGACCTGGATCATAGCATCACCCCTCACCCGGGTGGAAGGTTTTAAGAGGAAGGGATACCCCGCAACGGTCACCTCGCCCGCCATGATGACTCGTCGGGCCTGTTCACGACTCGCACAGAGTTCTTTTTGAACGAGCAGCTCATCCAGACGGATTTTCGTTGGCTTGCATCCCATGGGGTCACTCACAAGAGAGGATTCTCACCAGTCCACCGGTGATTTTGAAGAATACTTATCCGGGGAGAAAACATGTTTTCAACCTGGCTAATGATCCCGGGAGATCGCAAAACGGGCGATTTCATCCAGGACAGAAAATGGCCTTCCGATGCTCTGTAAAACGGATTCGGCCTGAACAAAGGTTTCATTCATCAATCTCAAACTCTCATCAAGACCCACCACTTTTATCAATGTGGCCTTCTCTTGTTCAAAATCCTTTCCGGCAGTCTTTCCCAGGGTACGACTTTCACCGGTGACATCCAGAATGTCGTCTTTCATTTGAAAACACTCTCCCAGCAGGATTCCAAAGGTCCGGAACTTTTCCTGCTCCTCTTCCGGTGCTCCCCCCGCAATGGCCCCACAGAGAATCGGGGCCTGAATAAACCGGGCTGTTTTCATGCGATAGATCCGGTAGACATCTTCCATGGTCACAGATTTCCCCTCGGATTCCACATCCAGCACCTGTCCCCCCACCATGCCTTCTGCCCCCAGGGAACCCAGAAGTACATCGAGAAATCTCACCGTCTTCCGGGAACCCAGAGTCGTGGGAAAAAAGGGATCGCTGACAAATATCTTGAGTCCTTCTACCAACAGCGCATCCCCGGCTAAAATTCCCATCGCCTCACCGTAGGCCTTGTGCAGGCTATGCTTTCCCCGCCGGAAATCATCATTATCCATGCTGGGCAGATCGTCATGTACCAGGGAAAAAGAATGGATCATTTCAATCCCCGCCGCCAGGGGAAGCAGGTCCTGCCGGGAAACACCATATCCCTCCGCGGTGGCAAAGAGAAGAGAAGCCCGCAACTTCTTTCCCCCTCCGATCACCCCATACCGCAGGGCATTGGTGAGAAGGGTGGGAGACTCTGAGAATACCAGCTTTTCTTCTAAAAAGTGATCCACCAGTTCCGAATTTTCCTTAAAATATTCAATGATGTCCGTTGTTGTCACCCATTCGTTTTCATTGCTCTTCCGGTGCCAGGGAATAGCATGGTTACCTTATCACTCTCCCGGGTACGAACCAGTTTCCCTAAAACACCATTCACGAATTTTCCGGAATCTTCGGTACTGTATTTTTTCGCCAACTCCACCGCTTCGTTGATGGTCACCCCCACCGAAATCTCGGGAACATAGAGGATTTCAAAAACCGCCAACCGTAAAATGTTCCGGTCCACCGTCGGCATCCGAAAGAGCGGCCACTCCACATTGAAAGAGGAAATCACCCGATCGATCTCTTCCCGGTGTTCTTCCACCCCCCGGATCAGCTGCAGGAAAAAAGCCCGGTCATCCTGTTGTTGCTCCTTACGGATAACCGGCCGATCCTGACTGTCCGGTGGCATCCGGTGGTTGTCTTGTTGGTCCCAGCCCTCTGGTATTTTAAAATATTTTAATACCTCTCTCACCGAAATATTTCGTAGATCTCTCTGAAAAAGAACCTGGAGAGCGATCACCCGGACCTTATGTCGCATGAGGGAGACTCCATCCCCGGGAGACGGCAAAGGGTAAACTTTCAAAATTTTCGTTCAGACCGACAGAGGAAAAACTCTGGACATAGATATCAATCCGGTCGACTTTAAGACCGGTTTTCCGCTCAAGAGTATCCTTCAATTCCCGCTGTAGGTCCCAGGCGATTTCGGGCACTCTCTTTTCCAGGGTCAGGTTGAGAGAAAGACTCAGATTGACAAAATCCTTCTTACTCTCTAAACGAATGCTTTCTTCCGGATTCTTTTCCAGAGAATCGACACCCGGAATCTGAAGAATGATGTTTTCTATCAACTTTTGGAGCACCCGAAGTGAGTAACTCACCCTTCCCTCCGGGAAAACTATTTCAATATTCTTCGCCATTCCTTTTAAGCCCTTTCTAAGTAATCACCGGTTCGGGTATCAATCCGCAACAGCTCCCCGGGATTCACGAACAGAGGAACCTGCACCACGATACCCGTTTCCAGGGTCGCCAGTTTCGATCCCCCGGAAGCCGTGTCACCTTTCACCCCGGGAGGAGCCTCAATCACCTTGAGTTCCACGTAAGAAGGCAAGGTGACGGAAACGTATCGTTCACCGTAGACCAAAATTTCCACTTCATGATTTTCCACCAAATAATTTTTGGCATCACCCACCAGATCGACGGAAAGGATGATCTCTTCATACGACTCCAAATCCAAAAAATGATACCCACTGTCATCTTTATACATGAACTGAACTTTTTTCCCTTCCAGAATCGCCCGGGTGATCTTGTCTCCTGGTTTGAAGACCTTTTCCACGATTAATCCAGTGTTAATATCCCGCAGCTTGGTTTTTGTGACCCAGCTCCATTTCCCGAATTTTGACGGCTGAAAGGCGGTAACAATATATAGATTTCCATCGACATCAATGCAGGTCCCGACCCGCAAATTGGTGTTTTGGATAATATCCCCCATATTTATTCCTCCCTTTCACGCTGTTTCCGAAAGTGAATTCAAGATTCGACAGGAATCCTTACCCACGACCACCATGTTTTCCAACCTGATTCCGCCCTGACCGGGAAAATAGATCCCCGGTTCCACCGTCACCACCATTCCTTCTTTCAAAATGACATCACCGGCTGGACCGAGACGGGGAGCTTCATGAATCTGGATCCCCACTCCATGACCCAGGCCGTGGGTAAAATGCTGTGCCACCTTATTCTCTTCCAAATACTGGCGGGCTTGCCGGTCAACCTGTGACGCCAGCATTCCGTCCCGGATCGACTCCTGAGCGAGAATTTGTGCCTTTCTGACCAAATCAAAATACTTATTAAAACAGCTTCTATTCCCATCTCCCACCAGCACGGTCCGGGTAATATCTCCACAGTACATGTGATACTTCGCTCCCCAATCCAGGACTAACCAGTCACCGGATTGAACCGTAGCCCCAGTCGGCCTGGCATGAGGAAACGCCGAACGGGACCCGGAAGCGATAATCGTGGGAAAGGCAATGTCATCGCCACCCAACTTCTCCATCTGGTATTCCAGTTCCAGCGAGAGATCCCTCTCTTTTATTCCCGGACGGATAAGATCACGTATCTTTTGAAAAGCCCTTTCCGAGATATGCAGGGCTTCTTCCACCTGTTCGATTTCCTGGCCCGACTTCACCATCCGCATCTCTTCCACCCAGGCCGGAGCCGGAATACAATCCAACCCCGTTTCCCGCAGCAAAGAGAAGTGCGCATAGCTCAGGCTGGTTTCAAAATAGATCCTTTTATAACCATTGTCACCCACGATCTCGGCTATTTTTTGAAAAATTCGATAATCAAACCCGACAATATCTGCCCCATCCCCCACTTCCTCTTCCGCCTGGGTGGTATACCGTCCATCACACAAGAAAATAGGTTTCTTTTCCGGAAACACTATCAGAAATGCCGACGAACCGGTAAAACCCGAAAGATAGAATATATTACTCAAATCAGTGAGAAGAATCGGGATATTTTCATTCTCCTGAAAACGATGCCGGAGTTTTTCTATTCGTTCAGTATCAATCACCTTCTGCTCCCTTTTATAAAAAGACTGGTTTCAGGAACTGGTATAGTTGTCTTTTCACTTTTCACTGTCTTTTCGGTTCAGTGAAAAGGCATTCAATGCCAAAAGATACCCCTGCCATCCCAGACCACTGATTTGTCCCCAGCACACCGGTGCGATGACAGAATGATGACGGAATTCCTCCCGGGCATAGATATTGGACATATGAACCTCAATCGCGGGAATACGTACCGCGCTCAAGGCGTCTCGTATGGCATAGCTGGTATGGGTATACGCACCAGGATTGATTATTATACCATCAACTTCTTTCCTTTTCTCATGGATGATATCAATAATGGCCCCTTCATGATTCGATTGGAAAAACTCAACTTCCAGGTCCCGTTTGGTGGCTTCCTCCGAGAGAATGGTAATGATTTCATCCATACTTCTGGTCCCATAAACGTCCTTTTCCCGTTCTCCTAAAAGGTTCAAGTTCGGACCCCAGAGAATGAGGAGTTTCATGATGGTCCCTCCTCGATTAATGCGGGTAGTATTGCAAAAACCGTTTCGAATTCCACGGGAACCCCATAAATCGGATCTCCAAAATCCTTCAACAGCACCAACCGGATACTCCTTGCTACCGTTTTTTTATCTTTTAAAAGCGTTTGAACCAGTTGTTCCCGATCGACAGCATAAGGAACAGTCACGGGTAAACCCAGCTTTTCCAGGATTTCTTTTTGCATCTCGACGGTATCTCCGGAAACGTATCCCATCTTTTCGGCAATCAGAATCGCTCCCATCATCCCCACCGAGATTGCTTCCCCATGCCGCAAGACTCCATACCCTGAGGTCTTTTCCAACGCATGCCCCAGGGTATGCCCATAATTCAAGATACCCCGGATCCCCTTTTCCTTTTCGTCCTCTTCCACAATACCCTTTTTAAAATGAACCGAACGAAAAACCAGCTCTTCCAGAATCACCGGATCTCTCGCCAGGATGGAATGAACATTCGGGGAAAGCAAGGCCAGGAAGTCCCCTCCCCTCAAAAAAGCAGCCTTGGCAATCTCACTCCATCCTTCTACATACTCTCGTTCCGGGAGTGTCTCCAGAAAATCCAGACCGATAAACACTCCCTCCGGCTGATAAAACGTCCCTACCAGGTTCTTCCCTTCCGAGAGATTCACCCCCGTCTTTCCCCCAATGGAACTATCCACCTGGGCGAGAAGACTGGTAGGGAATTGAAAGTAGGGAATTCCTCTCATATAGGTTGAAGCCACAAACCCGGTGATATCGGTGATCACTCCCCCCCCCAGGGCGATGAGGAAACTGGTGCGATCACATTCTACCCTTAAAAGCTCATGATAGATCTCTGCCGCTGTGGCGAGCTCCTTGTACTCTTCCCCATCCGGTACCACCACCACTGAAAGATCAAATTTTTCCTCTGCAAAAAGCTTTTTCACCTTTTCTGCATAGAGGGGTCCTACCGTAGTATTGGTGATGATGACACCTTTCCTTGAGGGAAACTGAATCTGTTTCAACCATTCATGAGAGGAAAAAAGAGAGGAACAAACAATGACTGGATACGCCTTATTCTCCACCCGAACCAGAAAGTCCCGCACGTTGTATTATGTCCTTCACGATCTCCATCTGAGAAAAATAAGTGGCATCAATTATAACATGAGCCTTTTCATACCAGTAGAGTCGCTGGGTATGAAGCTCCCGTAATTTCTCCTTGCTTCCATATTTCTTTAACAGCGGGCGAGTCGCATCACCGCGAATTCTCTCATACAGAACATCAAAATCCACTTTTAAATACACCGTATAAAAACCATGGTGGAGGATCTCCCAATTCACTTCCCCTGTGGGTAACCCCCCACCCGTGGCTAAAACAATGGACTTCCAGGCAGAAACTTCCACCAGTACTTCTCTTTCATACTTCCGAAAACTCTTCTCTCCCCATCTCTGAAAAATCTCCGGAATAGAACATCCCGCTTTTCTTACCACTAACTCATCACTATCAAAAAAGTTCCATCCCTGCTCCTGGGCGAGCAGCTTCCCCACCGTTGACTTTCCACATCCCATGAATCCGATGAGAGCAATGTTTTTATCTATCATCTTCTCCCTTTTTCTATTTAATAAGGAAGGAAAAAAGGGTACATATTAAAAGTTTGATTTTAGTTTCTTTTCTAATTAACAAAAAAGTTCGTCGTTCTTAATAAGCTTGAATATAAACCGTTTTATAATAAAATACATCATGACCAGCAAAATCGGTACCAAAAAAAGTAACGTCAGCTTCGGCCATTCTTATTTTATTTGTGGTGAAATAATTTTCAATAACTGGATCAAATATCTCCACTATTACCGTGGCATTATCCTGCGTGTAAATTGCCCCAATCGGAGAACCTGAAGGAATGACATTCTGATGAACATCAAGTACTTTTGTGAGGGAGCTAATAGAGGTTCCAGATAAGCTTTTATAAATTACCTGGCATTTTGTAATTTCAGCTCCGACATTGTTAAGAGATTTAAAGGTAAATTTGACGTCTCTGGCAAAAGTAACAGCATTTGTTGTAGTGGAAGTATCCGATTGTTCAGATGAGTTAGTAGTATCAGCTGTATTGACGGTTTGTGTTTCAGTCGCGTTAATTGTTGTATTAGCTACAGTAGAACCTGAACCTCCGGTGCCCCCAATAATTGTTTGGTTTGTATCAACTTCAGAATTTGTCGTGGAAGAATTTGTTGTAGTAGTATGCGAAGCCGTTTCTTGTGTTGAAGTACTCGTATCGGTGGAGGAACTCTCAATATTGGTTACAGAAATTATACCTACCTTTCCATTCGTAACAGTAGCACCACTCTCGTCAAGGATCTCCGCCACAACATCCATTTTTGCTTTAGGAAACATAGGATTATCGGCAAACCATTGACACCCTCCGAATAATACAAGAAAAACAAACAAAAATACAAATAACAGGGAAC
>JAPLGF010000322.1 GCA_026390275.1 Candidatus Atribacteria bacterium | reverse complement strand
TAACACTCCCACCAGGACGGTGGGTATGAGAATTGTCATCTCAAGACTCCTCCTATTTCACCAAACCCTTGAACCCCACAAACGCCATGGCCAGCAAAGAGGTGATGATGAACGCCATCGGATACCCCTGGTAAAATGAAGGGACCTTGGAGTAGCGCAAACGTTCCCGGATTCCGGCTAACAAAATCAGGGCCAGAGTAAATCCCAGGGCAACGCTGATATTGTAAACCACCGCCTGGATCAGGTTATAGTTGTAATCGACTCCTAAAAAGGTGGCCGCCAGAATGGCACAGTTGGTGGTAATGAGGGGAAGGTAGATCCCCATTGCCCGATAAAGGGTGGGAACGTTCTTCTTGAGAAGAACTTCCACCAGCTGTACCAACACCGCGATCACCAGAATGAACACCATGATCCGCAGGTATTCCAGATGGAGGGGAAGCAGGAGATAATACCAGAAGATCCAGGTGACAGTCGAGGAAAGAACCATCACAAATGCGACCGCCATCCCCATCCCGATGGAATTGGATATGCTGGTCGACATCCCGATATAGGGACAACAGGCAATATAGCGGGCCAAGATGATGTTGTCCACGAATGCGGCACTGATGATTATCTTAAAAATAGTCATGAGTTCATTGCTCATTTACTATCCCTCCTCGATAAACGGTTCAGAGTCGCGATGAAAAGTCCGATGAGGAGAAAGGCTCCCGGAGGGAGAATCATAAACATCATGTTTTGGTAATTCGAGGGAAAGATTCGTAGGGAAAGGATTTCCCCGTATCCGAAAAGCTCCCTCACCACCCCGATAGCAGTGATCACCAGGGTATAGCCGACTCCCATCCCCAGCGCATCAGCGATGGAATTCAAGACGGTGTTCCGGGAAGCAAAGGCTTCTGCCCGCGCCATGATGATGCAGTTTACCACGATAAGGGGGATGAAAATCCCCATCGATTTGGAAAGAGGTGGAAGATAGGCTTTCATCACCAGATCCACGATCGTGGTGAAGGTGGAAATCACCACGATGAAAATCGGAATCCGGACCTGATCCGGGACAATTTTCCGCATCAGGGAAATCACCATGCTCGAACAGATGGTGACAAATATGACCGCTGCCCCCATGGCTAATGAGTTTTCCACCCGTACCGACACGGCCAAGACCGAGCAGATCCCCACCATGAGGCGCAAAACCGGGTTTTCTCCGATGATCCCATTTTTAAAGTAATACCAGAATTGCTTCATGGTCTTCCCCTCTCTTTCACGAAAGCCACAGCCCCCTGACAGGTTTTGACGACCGCCCGGGAGGAAATGGTGGCTCCGGAAATGGCCTGAATGTCCTGATTCAATTCGAAAGCATCATCCATTGATTTTCCGGTAAATTGATTCTGAAAACCAGGCTTGGTGATTTCCGATCCCAAACCGGGGGTTTCCTGGTTATCCAGCACCTTCATCCCCATCAATTCGTTCTCTTGCGTGGAGAGGGCCAGGAGAAGGATGATCGGTCCGCCGTATCCTTTGCTGCTGATCTTCAGGACATAGCCGTTGCTGGCATTATTTTTCATCGCGTTGTAAACCTCCAGGATACTGAAATCTTTCTTATCCTGATTCCCGTCTGATGAGGCGGGGGGAAGCTCCATTTTTTCAAAACGTTCTGTACCCGGGAAAAGAACAGCGAGAGCGTCCTGCAGCTCTTTCTCGGCATTTTTGACAATTTCTCGTTGCGTCATCTGGTTC
>JAPLGF010000331.1 GCA_026390275.1 Candidatus Atribacteria bacterium | reverse complement strand
GCACCCCCTTTAAGCATAAAATATTACTAAAGAAAAAAATTGAGTAGAATCAGACAATCATATCAGTTCCTGATTTCGCCTGAAGTATGAAAACCTGGCGCCAGCAAGGGATGAAAATATAAGTACTTGCCCTGGCCGCGGGGAACATCGAATCCCCCTTGCTCCCCCTTTATCCCCAGGGGGGAGATTTCTTGAGGATGTCCATTTAGGGTATTGTGGTATGTCTTTCCCAATTCCCCATCTTTACACGACTCACGATTCACGATTCACGACTCACGATTCACGGTATTTCCCAACTCCCCAACTCCACATTTTTACCCGATTCACGGTATTTCCCAACTCCCCATCTTTACACGATTCACGATTCACGATTCACGACTCACGACTCACGACTCACGGTATTTCCCAACTCCCCATCCTTACACGATTCACGATTCACGACTCACGGTATTTACCAACTTAACATCATTTTCCGGGTAGTTTTCGGGAGAATAACTCTTCCCCGAAAATATTGTAACGCAAACCCTTCTATCATCCAACCAGGATACGATTCCCTCTTTCAATCTGTCTTGAAAATGTGGTAGAAAAGAAGAGAATACAATACAATATGAGGTGTGATCTTTATGAACGTGATTTTTCTTTTAAACAAGAAAGGGTGGAAATTTGCATGTAGAGGAGGCCTTTATGAGTCGGACTACAACCGAAAGAATTCGTGAAATGAGCCAGGACTATGGAAAAAAGATTGCTGTTTCACAGGGTGACTGGTTTATCAGCTATAACGATCTGGTCAAGGAAATCGATAAAGAAGCGGGGAAACTGAAAAAGGCTGGCATCAAGGAAGGAATGCTCGTGGTAATTGTCCTTCCCACTCACTGGCATACTCTCCGTCTTTTTTTAGGGTGCTTTCAGATAGGTGCCATTCCACTTCCTCTTTCACCTAAATATCCTCCCAAAATGATTGAAAAAACTTTCCATGCTTCTGATGCCAGCCTCGTCGTGGCACAATCGCAATTTCAAGAATTGTTAGAACGGCTTCCTTTGGCGATTATGGGTGAAAATGGTGAGATTCGTTTCCCGTCCACAGTGAGGAATTTTGAAACCCCACTCCCGGTTTTTGATTCCCCCATCGCTGCCTTTTTTTCCACCTCCGGAACCACCGGTACTCCCAAGATCGTGATGCTCACCCATAAAAACATCCTTTCCGACATCGATAGCTGTTTCGATCTCGTTGATATCTATCCCGAAGACCGCATGCTCGGCCTGCTTCCCATGTTCCACGTGTTTGGCTTTTCCATTGCCTACATGCTTCCCTTGGCCAAAGGAATGACCCTGACGATTGTACCCGCCATCTACCCGGCAACCAATCTCATTGAATCACTGAAGAAGTACCAATCAACCGTTTTCCTCGGTGTTCCGGCTATCTTTTCCATTTTAGCCGGTGCCCGGGCAAAAGCTTCCTTTGACCTGAACCCGCTTCGACTCCCAATCTGTGGGGGAGATGCCCTCCCTTCCCGGGTCAGAAAAGCGTTTGAAAGAGGATTTGGACTGAATATCATGGAGGGATATGGTATCACCGAAGCCTCACCCGTGGTTTCCATCAATCCCTCCCCTCTCACCCGTATCCCGGGATCGGCCGGGCCAGTAATTAGCGAAATCAACCTCCAGGTTGTGGATGATAATGGTAAGACCCTAACGGTGGGGGAAGTGGGCGAAATCATCCTCTCCGGTTCCCCGGTTTCACCCGGTTACTTCAACAATCCGGAAGAAAATGAACATGCTTTCCGGGGAAAATGGTTTTACACTGGTGACCTGGGAAAACTCGATGAAAAGGGAAATCTCTACATTGAAGGGCGAAAAAAGGAACTGATCATCGTCTCCGGTTTCAATGTCTTCCCCCAGGAAATCGAAGAGGTGATCATGGGTATTCCGGGAGTGGCCAGAACGGCGGTCGTGGGAGTACAACGCGCTTCCCGGGGTGAAATGGTCAAGGCCTACGTTGTTCCAGGGGAAGGGGGTTGGTTTTGGTCTGTGTACTTTTCTTTAGCATCTGGCCGGCGGGAGCCGATGAAATCAAGACCATTGATCAATCCCTGGAAGTACTCTATGATCTCTCCCAGGTTACCGATAACGACGTTTTTTTCTATCTTTTCCGTCGGGCACAAGCCATCGCTGTATTTCCTAATGTTATTCGAATCGGACTAGGATTGGGTGCCCAGTTTGGTGACGGTATTGTCTACCGGAAAGAATTGGGAGAAAACACCTGGTATGGTCCCGCATTCTATCAAATTTACGGTTTGAGTTTTGGACCCCAGGCTGGTATCCAGTCGGTTGGGCTCGTTCTCCTGATCATGAATCAGCAAGGTCTGGACATTTTTTATCAAAATGCCCTCACCGTCGGTGGGAACATCGGTGTTTCAGCCGGACCTATCGGAAGAAGTTTTTCAGCAGAAATTGATATTGGACTAAAATCCTCCATCTACTCGTATTCCCTTTCCCGAGGTCTCTATGCGGGAGTGTCCATCCAGGGGGCAAAACTTAAACAGAATCGTAAAGCCAGCCGTAATTTCTATGAAAAAAATACTGATCCCCAGGAAATACTCTCCAACACGATTTCCCAGGAGCCTTCTTCCCTTCGCCTGAAACAATTTTTGGAGGATCTATCTCGTCGGGGGAAGGAGTAACAAAGTTCTCTTCGTCTCCTTCTTTTTTTCCCTCACCCCTTGCAGAAGGGCACCGGTGCTGGGAGGTGGTATGTTGTCTGAATACTGTTCACTACTTTTCACCCAAGGAGGGTTCTTCCATGAAGACTTTTTTGGCTATTCTGGGAGCAATTTTCTTGATCGTCCTGGGATTCTGGTTTCTTCCTTTGCTGTTGGCAGCAGTGGTCCTGGTGGTGGCAGTGATCTTACTGGCACTTCTCTTTCTGGGAGTGGCAGTCATCGCTGCCCCGCTGGTGATCCTGGTGCTTATGGTTGCCATGGTTATCTGGGTGTTGCGGATTATTTTCTAATAGTAAAAGTAAAATAACTGTCACAGAGAAAGGAACGCTTCGGATTATGGTCGGCTGGTCCCGTCCTCACAAAACACCATCGAACTCTCGAATACCTGTGCCATCTTTGCTGAATCGAAGCTGGTCAGTCTCATCGCTCAGGGAAAGTCACGGGAGGATTTAGCGCGCGCCGGGTGTCGGGCAGTGGTAAAAAGGGTGCATTCCATGATGGAACGTATCGGAATCAAGCGACCCCTGTTTTTTACCGGAGGAGTCGCAAAAAACCAGGGGGTACTCGCGACTCTGAAAGAAGAGATAGGGGTTCCTCCCCTGGTCCCAGGCAATCCTTTCGTCACAGCCGCACTGGGAGCTGCTCTGGTTGCTCAAGAAAAGAAAGACAACCCGCTATAATCTAACACCAGGGTAATAATAAATTGAGAGTAAAACCCACTCCCCACGCTGATTAGAGCGAATCCAATACTCCCTTCTGCTGGGGTTTGATGTCCGAAAGGTCAAGACCTCGGGTATGATCCGTTTTAACCCATTGCTCCTGGTTCCGGCTCAAGAAGGCAGCATAGAGCATGATGGGAGGCCAGGTTAAACCATAAATAAAATAGGTAAACATATCGGGGATGTACCGAAAGGTGAGCTTTCGCCAATGAAAAGAGGGACCGAGAATGATGTTAAAGGCACACTGTATCAGGCCTGATGCCAACCAGACCCCCCACAACGGAACCCCAGTGCTCCATGATGAACCCAAACCCAAACGAACGGCTAAAACCCCGAAACCAACCACCGTGGTCACCGCGGAGAGGAGGTAGAGCAACCAGTCGAGATACTGGAGTTTTCCGGTTTTAAGAAATTTCAGGAAGAGCTGCGGCCCATACTTAACCAGCACCCAATAATGACCCTGCATCCAACGGGTTCGTTGCCGGCGAGAAGCCCAGAAACTCAAAGGTTTCTCATCATAAACCACTGCCCAGTCATTCCAGTGAACTCGTCCTCCATCCAGAATGATACGGGTGGAAAACTCGAGATCATCAGTCAAACTTTGTAAATCCCAACCGACCCGCTGGAGACAAGTTGTTCGAATCACCAAACCGGTTCCCCCCGCCGCCGATGAAAGACCCCAATTAGACCGGGCCAGTTGCCAAAACCGGTTACTGTACCAGTAGCTCAACGCATAAGAACGGCTCACCCATGAATCATCGGGATTTTTGGTATCTAAGTAACCCTGAACTGCTTCCGCTTCCGGATGTTCCTCTAAATAATCATTCATATGGGAGAGAAAGGACTTTTCCGCTAAGTTATCAGCATCAAACATGACCACCGCATCGTATTTCTCAAGGGGGATTTGCTTCATAGCCCAGCGGATGTTCCAGGTTTTTCCTCCGTGTTTCGAGTCATTTCGAGTGAGAGCCCGGGCATGGTGTTTCTCCACCATCTGAACTGTCCCATCAACACAGTTATCACAAGAAACAAAGACATCAAAATAACCCCTGGGATAGGTCTGTTCATCTAAGCTATCGAGGAGATGGCCGATCACTTTTTCCTCGTTATGAGCAGGAATCAAGATGACAAAACGGCGGTACTCTCTGGCTCTCTTCAACGGTAACGGATTCCACATACCTCGCAAGGCAATGCACATCTGGTAAGCCCAATAAATAAAGACATAGGCAATAAAAACTCCTATGCTCGATTTGAACCATGAATCAAACAACAAAAATTGCATCGTAACACCCCCGTGCATTCACTGCACTTTAAAAACAAAAGATAACCATGCCAGTTGATGGCGCCAGCAGAATAACAAGAAACCGCACTTTTTTTCGAAACAGTATGGTTATCTTCTCATCGTATTCATCTTACACCGTAGGCTGTTTTTCTAATGTACATCATTTCTTCTCAATTAGTCCCTCTTCTATCCAGAATGCTGGTGATACGTACCAAAAAAAAAGAAGACCTTTTTAGGTCTTCTGAAAAGGAACCGTGAATCATTCCTTTCTGGAGAGGATTCAACCCTTTTCCTTTCTCAATATTCCCTTTCCTTTGACCCGGCTTTGACGTATTGACCTTTCATTCCCCATCGATACGTTTATTAAAAAAGGAGGAGTCAAAACGACGCTTCCACAAAGGAGTTTTTCCATGAACTACTCGAAAAACTTACCATTGTATTGTATCAAATTACTGCTAAAAAGGGTATCTCCCTTTCTTCAAAAAATGAATTCTTTGTCCTTCCTCTGAAATCTTATTTTTGGGCCCATTTCTGTCGCTCGATATACATACTGGAGAGAACCGAGAAAATGATCACCAGTCCAAAAACAACGTAGGTCCAAAAATAGGGGATACGCAAAACAACTAATCCATTCTCAATCATGGAAATGGTAAAAGCTCCCAAAAAAATTCCGGACATGTTGCCGATCCCCCCCCGAAGCGAGGTTCCTCCCACCACACAGGCGGCCACTGCTTTGAGCTCCCACCCTTCTCCGGTTCGGGCAGTGAAACAACTGACCCGGGAAATTTGTATTCCAGCCACGAAAGCACAAAGAATGCCCACCACCATGAACGACAACATTTTAACGATATCTGTCCTGATTCCCATGGCCCGGGCAGCATCGGCATTATCCCCGGTAGAATAGATCCAGTTTCCCAATCGGGTCAGATGCAAAATCACCCCTAAGATGATTCCAAACACAATAAACCACATTGCTTGAATGGGAAAGAAATTCCCCAGGTTCCCATTGAGAAACGACACAAATGCCGGCGAGGATGATACATCACAGGCTTGCTGCTCGCCCCCGGAAAACCAGAGCGTCAACCCCCGCCAGAGCATCATCGTCCCCAGGGTCGCAACAAAAGAGGGGATCTGACCCTTCACGGTGATCATGGCATTTAATAACCCCAAAAGGGCGCCCACACCAATAGTCAGAGCAAGAACCACGAAGAGATTAAGGTGTAATCCAAAAAACTTTAAAAAAGCAAAGGAACAAAAAACCAGGATTGATCCCACCGAAAGATCAAACTCTCCGGTCACCATGAGAAACCCCGCCCCTAAGGCAATAATACTGAACTCGGAACCGTAAGCTAAAAGGACCTTCAGGTTTTCCGGATCCAGGAAACGACCCTGAGGGGAAAAAACAGTGAAAAGTACAATCAAGACGATGAATACCACAAAAATGCTCAACGAACGGGACACAATCAATCGTTTCCAAATGCTTTCTTGGTTGGTCACTTTTACTTCCCAAGCTCCTTTTAAGAATTATTAATTATTCCACCAAAGCACTCTTGATCACCAGTTCAGAAAGATCATCCAGCGTAACATCCTCTTTTAGCACATCCGTCATCTTCTTTCCCCGTGCCATCACCACGAAACGTTCTGCAATCTCATACACATGATACAGATTATGGGTGATGAAGATAGAAGAAATTCCTTCCCGCTGAATCTCCCGGATAAATTCCAGGACCTCGTTGACCTCTTTGACAGAAAGAGCAACCGTGGGTTCATCCAGAATGACACATTTTGCCTTGAAATGGATAGCTCGGGCAATAGCCACTCCCTGACGCTCTCCTCCTGAAAGCGTCACCACCGGGAGATCCGGAGACCGGAGACGGAGTCCTAAGTTCTGCAAAGCCTGCATACTCTCCTCATCCATAAGCTTTTTATCCATAATCCCGAATCCTTTGACCGGTTCTCTCCCCATGAAAATGTTCCGGGAAATACTCAAGTTGGGAGCCAAAGCCTGTTCCTGATAGACAGTTTCGATTCCCAGTCTTCGGGCATCCCGCGGAGAACGAATGACCACCTTTTTTCCGTCAAAATAGATGTCTCCCTTGTCGGCAACGTGATATCCGGAAAGAATCTTAATGAGGGTGGATTTCCCAGCTCCATTATCCCCCAGGAGTCCCACGGTTTCTCCCCGTTTAAGATGAAAATCCACTCCCCTTAAGGCATATACTCGCCCAAACCACTTTTCGATATTGACCATGCGCACTATATCATCATTTTGTCTATTCTCATATTCCATGATTGAACCTCACTTTAGACTTCGTCCGATGGCCTCACCCTGAATTCAAAAAACATTGAGAAACCACCGGCTCGCTATCGGGTTTTCCGTTCAATATAATTATTTAAAAGGACGAACAGGATCGTTGCCAAACCAATAAAAGCACTGATGGCAAAAACCGGGACCCGCATCAGAATAAGTCCATTATCAATGATGGGAATGGTGAGTGCACCTAAAAAAATACCGGTCATGGAACCAATCCCACCCCGCAGGGAGGTTCCTCCAATGACACAGGCAGAAATTGCCTTGAACTCAAAGCCAACTCCCTGAGTGGCGGCAAAGGACCCCAGTCTGACTGATTGCATGCAGGCGGAAAATCCACATAAAACTCCCACGATCATGAAACAGATAATTTTAACCAGATCAGTCCGGATCCCCATGGCATGGGCGGCGTCTCTGTTATCGCCAGTAGAATAAATCCAGTTTCCAAAGCGGTGAAAATGGAGTAGGATGGACAAAATGACCGCAAAGATTGCAAACCAGATCACCTGGACAGGAATATAGGCATTCAAATTTCCTGCCATGAGTTTTTGAAAGGGAGAACCACTGGGAACAAATGTTCGGATACTCATCGGCATCATCTTGGACCAGACATAGAGAATACCCCTCCAGAACATCAATGTCCCCAAAGTAGTGATGAAGGAGGGCATTTTGGTCTTGACAGTAATAATTCCATTGATCAACCCCAGGATGGCTCCTACCAGAAGAGAAACGAAAAAACTCACGAAAGGCGAAAAATCGGCGATCATTTGCTGAGCAAAGATAAATGAACAGAAAGGGAGAACCGAACCGACCGAAAGGTCAAACTCCCCACAAATCATCAAAACACCGATCCCCAAAGCAATGATTCCCAAATCAGGAAACAGCTTTCCCAGGGCTGCAATGTTGCGTTCATTGATGAAAATGTGATTTGGGGTAAAAATGGAAAAAACAACAACCAGTGTTACGAATACGACGAGGGTGCTGGAGGAACGAAAAGAATAAAAACGTCGAGTCTGATTCATCTCTCGGCCTCATCTATCTTCTTAATATTTTTCAAATCAGACAACCATGCCAGTTCCTGGCATTTTCCGGCCATCAAGTGCCCTCCGCTCCATTCCACGGAATAGGCATTCCAAATGGAACATGCCGGCCAGATGGAACCTGACCGGCATGAACGGGTCTTACCGGATATGCTTCGGAGAAAACTTGTCAATCAAATCGACCTTAGCTGCGCTGTCAACGAGATACCCACCGGTATCGATATTGGGGGTGAATCCGTATTTGTTATAGAGAAGGTGGTTTCCGGATGAGCGAGAAGATAAGAGGTCTCTCGCTGCTCCACCGTGGTCATTTCCAATCCACCACCATCGATGATCTCCGAAGAGGTGATCCCAAACTCCGCCATGGCCCTTTTGATCCCGTTGGAACGGATGACACCGTAGTTTGCCCCAGGCACTTCCACTGGCATGGCCACGTGAGCCTTTGAAAAATCAATCCCTTTCTCTTTTGCAGTCTGGAACAATTTCAGCCCGATCATATATCCAGCCCGCTCTTCACTCTTACCGATATAACATAATCTCTTGTTCCCTGCGGGACCCTTGGAGTCATCGTTGTTGATTCCAATGACTGGAATTCCAGCAGCCAGTGCATCTTCCACCGGCTTATCCCAGGCGGTGTCGTCATTGATAACCAGGGCGATTCCATTGGGTTTCTGGGCTACAGCTTCGGCTAATCGTTTTTGTTGAAGTGCCAGATCCGAACCAGCTAAATCGATATCCACCTTACAACCCAGCTCATTTGCGGCATCTAACGCCCCCTGTTGTACCACGGCCCAGAAGGGATCATCCCCTCCATGGGTGACCAGACGGAAATAAAGTCCTTCCGCGGGTTTCCCCTGAGCAAAGGCCATACTCCCCATCGTCACAGCATTCGCTTATTGTCTTATTAGACCTGGCTTGATTCTAACCTTTTAAACCGGTTAAGGTAATGCCTGAAACCAGCCGTTTTTAGAAGACAAGGATCATTAGGATGGTAACCTTATCAATATTGGCCAAACTCTTTAAATGCTTCCCACATCGCCACGATATTGGCCGGCGGAACATCCGCCTGAATATTATGGACTGCTCCCAACACATATCCCCCTCCGGGAGCCAGCTCATCAACCCGTCTCCGTACCTCATCTCTCACTTCCGATGGGGTACCAAAGGGGAGAACCCTTTGGGTGTCAATTCCACCCCAAAAAACGATCTTTTTCCCCCACTCTTTTTTTAGTTTTGGGAGATCCACTCCTCTTGCTTTCACCTGTACCGGGTTGAGGATGTCGACTCCGATGTCGATCAGATCGGGCAAGAACGGCGTTATTGCGCCACAGGAATGGTAAAAAAGCCGGGCTCGTGTTTTGGTTTTTATAAAATCATACAACTTTTTTTGTCGTGGTTTAATATATCGCCGATATAAATCTGGTGAAATGAAAGGACCGTTCTGGGTGGCTAAATCATCACCGCACAGAACCACGTCGATTCCATCCCCCACCCGGGATAAAAGCTCCTGGAATTGACCGAGCTGAAAATCAACCATGATATCCATGATCCCGCAGGCCAAATCTGGCCTGAGGACAAGATCCATGAAAAAATTTTCAAAACCACGGAGGTACCAGGCAAATTCAAAACAGGAACCAATGATGTTAACAATGCAGGCTTTCCCCGACTCTCGTATGGTTGTGACCTGTTCAAATAATCCAACAAACAGATGGGGATCATGAGAATCTGGCCAGGAAAATCGTTTCAAATCATCCAGCGTTTCCACCTCCCGGAGCGGATGGCCAACCATATCGAAATAGAGACCGGTGAAACGACGTTCGATCCCCCAATCATCAGTCCATATCGACCCCGTTTGATCTTTGGTCCAGATATGAAAAGGAACGGGGATGTACGCATAGCGAGTATCAATCTGGAAGAAATCCAGGATTCGAGGATCCGGCTTGACCAACTGTTGAATCCGATCGATCAAAATATCCTCTCCCTGGTAACCAAAAAGTTCCATCAAATGATGATGGGCTACCCGGGTGATACCGGAAGCAATACCCCCTAAATCCAGGGGAACTCGATCCGGTTCCTGGTGAGAAAGTGCTCGATTCAGTCTTCCACGACTATCCACCCATCCACCCTCCCTTCTTTCACCCAGAGACCAATATGGTCTTCTGATTTGACAAGTCCGTTTTATTTTTGTTTCAACCGTATCTTATGAAAAAAACTACTATATTTAATTATAAACGATTCTCGGTCAACAAACAAACAATTTTTGAGATTATATACTCCCCTGGATCAACGAAAAAATTTAGAATAAGGAAAAATCCCCCCATCCGTTGGCAAAAAAAGGTGGAAAATGTATTTTCCAATTCCCCAATTCCCCGTTTTTCAGGTTGGTTTTTTACATTTCTGCTAATTTTTTCATGATCCCCTTGGTACTTTCATAAAGTTCACGGAAAATTTCATAATATTTGTTATAAATGGCGTGATTTTCTTGATTCACTGTGATAAGGGGCCGGAAGTCCACCCACTCTTTGATCCGTTCTGGTTTATCAAAGATTCCAGTCCCCAAACCCACCAAGAAGGCGTCGCCAAAAGGAGCCTCCACATCTTTAGAAAGACGTTTCATGTTAAAACCGGTGATATCAGCAAAAATCTGCACCCAGAAAGTGGACTTGGCCACTCCCCCGACGATCCAGCAATCCGGATCAAGTTTCATACCGACCTTGATGGCTTCTTCCATATTGTGACGAAGAGAATACGCAGCCGCTTCCAGCATGGCACGATAGACATGGGCACGGGTATGGTAGAGGGTGAGACCCATGATCGTTCCCCGAGCATCGGGATCCCAGATCGGGGAACGATCACCCATGAAGTAGGGAAGAACGATCACTCCTTCGCTCCCAGGACCGATGTTCCCGGTTTCCAATTCCAGGAGCGTGTAAGCAGAAATCCCGGTGTTTTTCCCAAATTCCTTTTCATATCGCCCAAATTCGTCCCGGAACCAGCGGGCCAGGGCTCCAGAAGTCGCACTTCCTCCAAAAGTATAAATCTTTTGATCGTCGTATACGACATACGGGAAACTCACCAGACCGGGGGTGAGATACTGACCACCATGGACACTGCCCCAACACATCGAGGTTCCGGCCATGGCCACGTGTTCCCCTTCACTCAACACTCCGGCACAGAGCTGGGCCACCGGCGCATCCACTCCCCCGGCGACCACTGGTGTCCCCTCTAAAAGACCGATTCGAGATGCAAACTCCCGGTTGAGTCGTCCCACAATTTCGGATGACCTGGTAATCCGAACAGGAAGCATTCTCTGAGGAATTCCCAAAAGGGAACACATTTCATCGGACCAGGTCCGCTTCCGGATGTCAAAAACCCCACCAATGTTCCCCGCGGAAGAATAATCTGTAGCCAGTTCATCAGTTAACTTATAGACAACATAGTCTTTCGGTGTAGCAAATTGGTAAATTTTATTCCAGATTTCCGGTTCGTTATTCCGGATCCACATCATCTTGGTGAATCCATAATACGAATCGACGTAGTTCCCGGTGATGCCAAAAATAACATCCTTGGAAATGTTGTCTTTGACCCACTGGGTTTCATAACGCGCCCGGCGGTCCATCCAGATGAGACAAGGACGAAGTGGCTTCATATTTTTATCAACCGGTACTCCTGATCCTCCATATAGCCCACTAATAGCCAAACCAGCTATTTCACTGACAGGAACTCCCGATTTTGCTACTGTTTCAGCCAGGGTTTCTACCACTGCTTCCAACCATACATCTGGCCACTGTTCTGCCCAGGATGGACGGGGCGTAATGACTCCATACTCCTTGAACCCTTCACTGATCAATTTTCCTTTTTCATTCACCATCACCGACTTCGTTCCCTGTGTCCCAATATCTGTTCCTAACAAGTACAATCAATTCACCCCCATCGTTCTGTTATGGTGTTCACACTCTGTTATTGTAGCAAAAATACCGAACCTTGGCTCCTCATCATGGAATGGCAACCTGCCCCTTTCCCGACCGGGATTCCCAAGAAAATTTACCCGGAATTGTTAAGAATTGACGAATATCACGAATAAAATCCAGTTCTCCCTGGTTAGAATCGGTATGATCAATTGGAGACTCTTCTTCCCTCGGATTTCTGGCCTCATGGTGGGGTGGCTCAAAAACTGGGAATTTTCCGCGAATCGGATGGTTATTCGGAACGAGCGGTGATCATCATTGATGAGAAAGGAACGGTTAGCTGGGTGAAAGTCTATCCCCCACCCGAACGTCCTGATATTCAGGAAATCCTCTTGGAACTTGATAAAAATTTAAAATTGGAAAGGGTCCATTTCTGTTTTCTTTTTCCGAGATGCGAGAGGGGGAAAAATTACCTAAAGTATGATTTTTTAGGAGGGAGAAAGATGAAAAGAAATTGGTTTTCTCATGTTGGTTTTGCATTACTTCTCTTTACATTCGTTCTTGGAGGATGTACGACCATTATTGTGTCGTCTACCCCTAATCCCACTTCTACTTCCCAGACTCCTGCCCCGTCTCCAACATCATCTGTGCTTGTTCTGACCACAGTCACTGTGGGACCATCAGGAGGATTTGCTGACGTTTTTTTTACCACCTCTAACGGGAAGAAAATTCGTATCACTCTGACGGCCACAAATCCGTCTCAGGAACCGTATGGATACCTTCAGTATCCGGATGGGAACACCACCCTTTATACCCCATCAATTGAAACTTCAGGGAACGGAGTCAACAGTTCCGAGCTGGTTCTGACTCAAACCGGTCAATACACCCTGACGGTATTCGATGGGTCCAATCAAGGAGGGACAGTGAACGTCAAAATAGAAATCGTATGAAATGATATGTTCCCATTTTCATTGCCCTTAAAATTCTATAAACGGTAAACTATAAACAACATGAAATGTTATTATAAGCGGTTCTTCCGCTTTTTTTGTGAGGATGTGGCAACCTTATCTTTTCTTTTTTCCTCTCCCCTCAGCGGGAAAAGGGAGAAAGGGAGAGTACGTCTCTCAGACAGTACCAAAGTGTGGTGTGGTATAGTTATCTGTATTGGCATATAACCTTGGTACGATTGAAATAAAGCTGGTTTCAATATCTTTTAACCCGGAGGAAATGAAATAATGCTTTCAGAAATTCTTTACCAACGGGTTTTCGTTTTCGATGGAGCGATGGGGACCCGTTTGCAGGCTGCTGGTCTTCCTGCCGGATTCCCACCCGATGAATGGAATCTCTCTCATCCGAATATCGTTGCCGGAATTCATCAGAGTTATGTGAGAGCAGGCTCTGATATCATCCAAACCAACACCTTTGGAGCAAACCGGCTTCGCCTCCAGAGAAATGACCTGGAGGGTAAAATTACAGACATAAACCGTCAGGCCGTGCATCTGGCCAGGAGCATAATTGAAGAAAACACCATTCTCTGTGCTTCCATTGGACCCTTGGGCGACTTCATTGAACCGCTTGGTAATCTTACCCGGGAAAAAGCCCGTGATGCCTTTCGCGAGCAGGTGGATATTCTTCAGGGTGAAGGAATCACGCTCTTCCACTTAGAAACGTTCAACTCCACAGTCGAGTCGTCTATCGCCAGCGAGGTGATCCTGAAATCTGGTGGAGAAGTCATTGCCAGTTTCACTTTTGAACCGCGGGGAAATGGTACCTTCACCACGCTCATGGGGGAGACTCCCGGTACTATTGTGTCAGTATTCAAAGACATCCCCATTACGGCCCTGGGAGCAAACTGCGGAACCGGTATTCGGGAAATGACGCAAATCGTCAAAATCTTTCGGGAAAGCTATTCTGGACCGATTTCCTGCAAACCGAATGCCGGCCTCCCTCGTATGGAAAATGACCACGTGGTCTATACCGAAAGTCCGGAAGATTTTTCTTCTCAGCTCCCTCTTCTTCTTAAGTCGCGAGTGAGTATCATTGGGGGGTGCTGCGGGACCGATGAACGGTATATTAGAAACATCGCTGACGTTATTCATCAATAAAAAAAAACCGGCTGCATCTGCAACCGGCGAAAAGATGAATACTACCAGAAAACCAGGACTGAATCATCCGACTATTTCTTCTTTTTCATCAGGCTCATTACCACACCGATAATACCGAGGACGAGGCAAATCCACCCCAGCCATGATGGTTTGGCACCAAATTCCAGTCCGGTTAGACCGATGATGCCTATGACGAGGAGAAGCCAGGAGAAGATCATAAAAAGCATTCCCATTTTATACCACCCTCCTTAATATTGATATTTTCATTGTAACACAAAAAAGGAAATTTAATTGGTCAAGAAATAGAGGGAAATTTCAACAGGTTGATGAGTTTTCGATTGGCGGCAGGAAAGATTCCGACGACCACGTGAATCGCGGTCGTTCTTTTCCCCGGAGTGACCACCGGTCTTTTATCGTTTAAACCCAATTTATGACTTTCACAGAAGGTAACAACGGGGCACCGGTCACAATCCGGTCTTTTGGGGAGACAAATGGTGGCTCCCAGTTCCATGAGAGATTGGTTAAAACATCGGGCATTTCCTTCTGGAATGAGTTCTTTGGCTGTTTTCCAGAGCAGAGTCCGGGTGGATCGTTCTTTGACCGGCCGATCCACGTTGAATAGTCGGGCGAAAACACGTTCTACATTTCCATCCAGAACAGGATAACTCGCGTTAAAGGCAATACTCATCAGGGCTCCGGCAGTATACGGCCGATACCGGGAAGTTCCAGGATATCCTGATAACTGGTGGGAAATTTTCCTCGATGAACCTCCAGGATGATCCGGGCAGCCCGTTGAATATTTCTCACCCGGGAATAATAACCCAACCCCTCCCAGTAAGTCAGGAGCTCATCAACCGAAGCTCTCGCCACCGCCTCAACATCGGGAAAACGATTTATCCACCGAAGGAAAAAAGGAATTACTCTCTCGGTCTGGGTTTGCTGGAGCATGATCTCAGATATCCAGATCTGATAAGGAGAATAATCCTTCCGCCAGGGAATGTTCCTTTGATGGGTCGCAAACCAATCAACGAGACACTTCGCCAGGGTGGGGGGATCCACTGTCTGCATCAATCGAAAAATGAGAACTCTTTCCGAAATATCAGGTGAAGATTACTTTTACACCAGAACATCCACTTGAATATTTCGGCAATCTTTCGAAAGCAGCTCGGCTCCTAAGAAATCAGCAACTTCTGCCAAACGTTCGGGAGAAGTGGGAGCGACCCATTCTTCAGCTGGATTCCGGTCTAAGGAATTGAGCTGAACCCGATCGGGAGAAATTCGGCTGATGGCGTCACGAAGGAGGACGATCTCAGAATAGTTATCATTGATCCCCTCCACGATAAAGATTTCCAGCCAGATCTGACCATGGTACTGTTGTCGGAGCTGAATGAGCCCTTCAATGGATGACTGTAAGGTAATGGAGGGATGAGGCCGATCAATTTTTTGAAAAATGTCACCTGAACCGGCATCTAAGGAAGGAAGAATAATATCGACAGGCTGTACTTCGCGGTATAGCTCGGGGTAGAGGGAGAAAAGCGTCCCGTTCGTTATCAGGACCAGGTCTTGCTCCGGGAAAGTTTTTTTGACATACTGGGCAAGAACACCAAAAGAAGAATGAAGGGTTGGTTCGCCAAGTCCGGCAAAAGTCATGCAACTTGGAGGTTTGGAACGGAATACCCCACTTTCGGAATAAGCATTGAGTTCGTTGACGATATCGCGAACCGGAATATACTCCTTTCGCTCAATCGTCAGATGGGTAGTCTTCCCACATTCACAATACGCACAATCTAAACTGCACGTCTTGAAGGGAGTGAGATTGATCCCCAGAGAACGACCCAAGCGTCTTGATTGAACGGGACCAAAAAGACATTTTTCTCTCATCGTTTCATCGTCCTTTTTAAATAATTTTTTTGCTGGCTAAACTATAACGCTTCCCCATGCGTTCGAAAATATTCTGTCTTCTATTACACAATGTGTTCCAAAAATATTTTTAACCCAATTCCAATGATGGCTATTCCCCCCACGATCTCCGGTTTGGAAATAAACCTCTTTCCCACTTGATGACCAAAAGATACTCCGATGAAGGTCATCATCAATGCCACGACTCCAATCACCAGGGCGGAAGAAAAAATACCTTTATGGAGAAGAGCAAAGGAAAAACCCACGGCCATGGCATCGATGCTGGTTGCCAGGGAAACGGCTAAGAGTGGAAGCCCCTGGCTGATATCGATAGTAGTCTCATCCTCATCCCTTTCCCAGGCTTCATAGATCATTTTCCCGCCCACAAAAGATAAAACCGCCAGTACCACCCAGTGATCAACATTCACCATAAAACGGGCAATCCAAAGCCCGGCGTAAAAACCAAGCAATGGCATGAAAAACTGGAAGAGACCAAAGGAAAGAGATAAGCGCAACCTGGTATCGAGGGGACAGACTCTCTGGCACATACCGAACGCAACGGCAACGGAAAATGCATCCAGACCCAGACCAACAGCTATGATTCCTATCTCAAGCACGTCCTACCTCATATTACCAGGTATGGGATGGGGAGCCGTGGTTCCGCACGCCCTGAGAGTGAACACCAGAACGCCGGGAACCCTGAATCATCGTTCGATTCCCCGGAAAAACCCTTTCCGTGGAGAACGGTCAGGTTTATTACCGGGACATAACAATTGCGAGAATTATAACGAATGTACTTCGAGAAAAAAAGG
>JAPLGF010000168.1 GCA_026390275.1 Candidatus Atribacteria bacterium | reverse complement strand
GAGTTGAAATTAAGAGTGTAGGGGCAACTTTGCTCTTTTTAAAATTAGAAATGGCTCAATCGAGCACTTTTTAGAGATTGAACTGATAAAGTCAGGAGCGAAGCTTTTAGACCACCCCCCCCCTGACAGCGGGGGAATCCCGGTGGGATTCCTTTCAAGCTCGTACGATACTGTTTGCCCATTGAATAAAACGATAGGGATATCGGCTCTCGGGATTACTCACTTCATCAAGCCTTTTAACATCCTCGGGGCTGAGGGTCCAGTTTACCGAACCAATATTATCCTCAAACTGCTGGATAGTTCTAACCCCCAAAATGGGAATGACATTTTCCTTGGAAAGAAGCCAATTGAGAGCCAGCTGAGCGATGGTCTTCTGATGCTTTTTGGCCAGGTCTTCCAGAACTTTTAGAATGGAAAAATTCTTCTCCGTTGCCCGGCGATCCCAGGACTCTTCCCACTCTTTTTTGGCGATAGATAATCTTCCCTCTTTTGGGAATTCCCCGGATTGATACTTCCCGGATAAAAATCCTCCCCCCAGGGGACCCCAGGCCATGATACTCACTCCTTCCGCCTGACAGGCGGGAACCACTTCCATTTCGATATCCCTGACCACCAGGCTGTATTCCATCTGAGCGGACACCATCCGGGTAAACCCCTGCCCCTGCGATACCCAGAGTGACTTCATGATCTGCCACCCGGAATAATTGGATACCCCGACATAACGGACCACTCCCTGATTCACCAGAGAATCGAGGGTCTCAAGGGTTTCCTCGATAGGCGTTGAAAGGTCCCAGCAGTGAAGCTGGTAGAGGTCAATATAGTCGGTCTGGAGCCGGTGTAAACTATCCCGGACGGCTTTCAAAATATGTTTCCGGCTGCTGCTATAATCATTGACTCCTGGTCCCTTCCGGAAGAATACCTTGGTCGCCAGTACCACCTCCTCTCTTTTCCCTTTGAGGGCCCTGCCTAAAATTTCCTCCGACTTTCCATCGGCATACCCATTGGCAGTATCAATGAAATTTCCTCCGGCGTCCAGATACTTCTGAAGGATAATGTTGGATTCTTTTTCATCAGTTTCCCGTCCAAAAGTCATGGTCCCCAGCGATAATTCTGAGACTTTTAAACCACTCTTCCCTAATAGAACGTTCTTCATTCCTCTCTCCTCCTCGATAAAAGGTGATGGTTAGTAGGTAATCAGTATACATGTATTAAGTTTTTCTTCACCTTCGTCCCTTCTCCTATTAAATATCGGCGCGTCTGTCCCCAAGAGCTTTTTCTCAGGGAAAGGGGAGTCCCCCTCGGGGAGATTGGTCAGGGGGAGTTGGCAAAAACACCTTTTTGGGCCAGGATTCACCCCCTCTTTTCTATGTCTGTAATACATAATTTATGGACATCGGAACTATTTGTTTGAATTAAAACAATAGTACTCTCCTTGTTCGGTATAGCTTTCTTCTTTTAATGTGAGCTGGGCATTAAATTGAATATTTTCTTTGTGACCCCTGATATACGTTCCACAATCGGGAAGTCCGATAAACACCGTTTCCCCTTCTACTTTGAAAATTCTGGCGTCTCTTTTTATTTCTTTTGCCCATTCAATTACTTGTTTCTCAATATCAGTCGGTTCTTCTGTCCAAATTCTCCCCTTAACTTTTTTCACATATTCTTTTAGTTCTTTCTTTTGCCATGCTTTCATGGGTGTTCTCTCCTTTAAAATAAATTTATATCTTGATGTACTTTTCCGCTCCGTTCTTTACCCGATCCCGGTTGTGGGCATAAATCATGGTGGTCTCAATTGACCGGTGTCTCATCGCTTCTTTCACCTGGAGAAGAGGGGCTCCGCCTTCCAGAGCCAGGGTAGCAAAGCTGTGTCTCAAGCTGTGGGCGGAAAACCGCCGGGAATCTAACCCCATCTTCCGGAGAGAGCTCTTGACGATCCGGGAAACGGTGCGGGTGGTCAACCGGGTGCCAAAGTTCCGGTTGCTCCGGGATATAAAGAGAGGATCCTCATCCCTAGGGTTTTTCCGGGTGCTCAGGTATTCATTGATCGGTCTCAGAGTCTCATTAGTCAATAAAACAAATTGGTCTTTTAAGTCCTGCCCTTCCCCGTGAACCCACAATATCGCTTCTCCCGATTGCCAGATATCCCGCCAGTAAGTCCGCTGGGAGTTTTCTTTCACATCCTGGGAGCGGAGAAAGTCCTCAAGGAAGTCATTGGTGCTTTTGATTGATACTTGATTATCCATTAAAACCAGATTATTCATGATTTTCCCCGCTTCACCGGAGTGTCTTTCATATCCATATAATTCCTTAGATCCTGTTCGCTCAGGTGCCAGCTATTTGACAGTTTTTTCCCTTTAAAAATGCCTCGCACAAAATATGATCGAAGAGTAACCTCACCGATTCCTAAAAGCTCGGACAATTCATGAATGTTGTAATATTTCGTTCCCAGTATTTCCCTCGGCATTCTTCCGCCTCCCCCTTCCCTTGTTTATCCTTTTTTACTATTATACAATTCTATTTAAATCATGTCAACGAAATTTATAATAGTTTATAGTTATTCAATACACTACTACCACCTTTAATAGTTTACATAAATACCTTTATGATAACCCATGAAAAGGCACCCCTCACCACCTGGGGAGAATTTCGGCACTGAATAATACTCAAAGTATTATCATATAGGCTTTTTTGGTGATGAGAGAATGGAGAAAAAGCGGTTTTTTCTGAGCTCTACTTTTCCTTATTTGCTATGCTTTTACGATATTATGAAAGTTTATTTTCAGGAATTCCAATATTCGTAAAATGCGGTGATAAACTGAAGAAATGTATCGGAGAATCGGAGATTTCAACCCCCGGTAACTGCGTTCCAAAACTCCCAAAAAACACCTCTAAATATCGCGTTTAAGAGGGTTTATTTGTGGGGTGGTGGGGTTAATTCCATCCATGAGAGGACAGTGAGTAACTTCAAGGTTCTTCCCATTTTAAAACCCCTTTCTAAGGGCAGCGGACTCAAGGTTTATTTCAATGAAAAGTGATTAATATTTTGGCTTTATTGAGCCTTTCGACCTTATTGGACAGAGCAACGGACTCCCGGTCCGCATCGCCTACCGCGTCATCCTCCGTCGTTTTGTCTTCATGTCACCGTATACACACTCCGCCCCGCGCCATAGTAGACGTCATAGACGTGCTGAAACACAGCGGCGGTTTTTTGCTCGAACAGTTCCGGCGTGTAGACTCTCGGCAACCCCTGGTCCAGCAGTTTCTCG
>JAPLGF010000353.1 GCA_026390275.1 Candidatus Atribacteria bacterium | reverse complement strand
CCTTTTCCATATGGTTATTTCCAACTCAACAATTCCACAATTCCCCAATTCCCCATTTTCACGCGACTCACGGTTTTAGTCAACTCAACATTTTCACCGAAGGTGAATCGTGAGGAGTAAAATATCATTGATGAATGAAAAAATGGATGAAGGAATATTGATGATCTCTGAAAATATACCAACAAACTCCATGCCCTATATAATTCAAAAATTCTTAAATGTACTTCCAACTCCACAACTCAACAACTCCCCAACTCCACATTCTTTCCCAGGGAGTCCTTACCACATCAGTTCAAGGAGGTCAGGGTCAATTGTCAAAGAACGTTCTTCTTCTCCCATTCATTCTCGGTCTCATCGTCATCGGATTTGGCCTGACTGGAATTGGTTCGGTAGTTCCCGAAATAGCCACCCAGTTTCATGTTTCACCAGGCGTGATAGGGCAAGTTTTCGTCTTTCACGGGCTGGGCTACTTCCTCTCTCTCATGCTGGCGGGCTTCCTCGGTGATCTCATTCAAAAAGGGCTCATTCTCCGTCTCGGACTCCTGATCAGCCTCATCGGGTTCGCGGGACTCGCTTTCCTTTCCCACGTCACCCTCAACATGTTTGCCTTCATGGCCATGGGAGTGGGACTCGGTTTTTTAGACTGTATGATAAACCCCATCGTCATCAGCATTTTCACCCGCACCCCCGGGACCATCCTCAGCTTCATTCACGCCTTTTATGGCTTTGGTTCCCTCTCTGCTCCCCGATTGTACGCTTTCCTGAGTGAGCGCGGCTTTCTCTGGCAGGACTTTTATAAACTGGTAGCCGTCATCACTGCTGTAGTCCTGGTGATTTTCCTTTTTCCTTTCATCCCCAAGAGCAAACCATCCCTCGGCTTCCGGGATATCCTCACCCTCTTTCGGTATAGAGCATTCTGGTATCTCGGTGCCGCTTCCATGCTTTATGCCGGTGGGGTTATGACGCTCAATGGCTGGATTGTTTCCTTCTTCCAGGAAAAAGGACTCCCGGTAACCACCGGTGCCGTGTATCTCTCCTTCTTCTGGCTCGGCCTCATGGCTGGACGGCTCCTTCTCTCCAGGATAGTCGACCGGATCGGATACCTCCGCATGATCCAGCTCAACACCATCGGTGGCATCGTCTTCGTGTCACTCACTCTTCTTTTCCCCACCTCTGGAGTGCTCGCTCCCACCTTTCTTTTCCTTGCCGGATTCACTCTTTCCACCATCATCCCCACCAGCCTGGCCTACTCCGTGGTGAACTATCCTAAAACCTCCTCCACCGCTTCCGGTTGGGTCCTCTCTACCAACGGCGTGGGAATGCTCATCTTCCCCTGGCTCGGGGGCATCATCGCTTCTTTCACCAGCTTCCGCGTCACCCTGAGTACTGTCCCGGTTCTCCTGACTGCCATGTTCCTCTTCCAGCTCCTTCTCGCCCGGGAGGTCAAGAAACAGTGAGGAGGAGAAATGTTGAGTTGGGAAGAGGGTGAGGAGTCGGTTCCCGTTAGTACGCATATACCCGACCATATGGTCGGGTGGTGGTAGGGTAGACTTTTACAAAGTCGTCCGGTTTCATCGGGGGAAGGGTCATCGCCAGATCGGTGGCGTATTCAGTGAGATAGGAGATGATCTCCAGGTAATCATCGTCGGAAGGACGGTCGATGCCGATACCGGGACCAGCCTGTTCGGGGCTGAAAGAACCGCGGATGAACATTTTACCGCCGTGCATCCCGGAGGCAATGAATTTTCCAACCGGGGAAACGCCTGCCGGGAGGTTGAGGCCAAGAACAATAATGAGACCGCCAGCCATGTATTCACCCAGAAAATCACCGCTGGTTTCGCCGATGATGATCACCGGGTAGTCAGAAAGATACGATTTCATGTGGATCCCCACCCGGTAACCAACGCTCCCGCGTACCCAGATCTTTCCACCGCGCATGGCATAACCGGCGATGTCGCGGATGTCTCCCCCCACCACGATTTTCCCGGAGTTCATGGTGTTTCCCACTCCCTCCTGGGCGTTTCCCCGTACAAAGATGGTCGCACCATCCATGAACACCCCCAGGTCATCACCAGGTATTCCGGAGATCTCGATGGTTCCAACTCCCGTGAGGGAACGTCCAATGTAGCGTTGTCCGTTGATCCCTTCTAATCTGATTTCCCTCTCACCGGCATTCCAGGCGTTATCCACTTCGGCATTCACTTCCCGGTAGTGTTTTCCCTGACATTGGAGGACTTTCATACTTCGATGCCCACTCCCTTCACGATATGCTTGCGGTAATTGGTGGGAAGATTGATCAGACCGAAATTGGGATCCAGAAGTTTGTCCCGGAAAGTCTCCACCGGAAGTTTTTGCCGCATCAGATTGATATAGATACCGGATTTGGAAATCTCTCCCACGAAGACCGCGCCCATGATCAGGTCGTCTTTGAGAACCAATTTCTGATAGTTTTCCCGATCCTTCCGGACGATGGTTTCGTAACCGTCGGCAGGCGGGTTGACGATTCCGGCCGACACCATAGCCTTCTCACCCACCTCCACCGCATTCACGGGAAGGCTTCCCTCATAGGCCACCTCTCTTCCGGTCATGTTCCACCCGGCAATCCGACCCTGATTCACTGCTTCCGGCCAGACCGCCACCACGTTTCGCTCCCCAGTCAACAGGTTCCGCGTTTCGGTCACATCTCCCGCCGCATAGAGACCGGGACAGGATGTTTCCTGGTGTTCATCCACCACGATCCCCCGGTGGACCTCGATCCCGGAATTCCGCAAGAAGTCCACATTGGGGCGGACACCGATAGATACCACTGCCAGATCCGCCGGGATGCGCCGCCCACTCTTCAGAACCACATCGGTGAGTCGGTCAGTCTCCGTTTCAAACAAAACGATGGTATCTTCTTTGATGACATGAACTCCGGAATGGGCCAGGGCTTTCTCTAAATAATATGAACCTTCCTCATCCAGCATATTTTGTAAAAGACGGGGGGCCAGCTCAACCAAGGTGATATTTTTCTTCATATCCATCATGGCTTCACAAGTCTTGAGGCCGATGAATCCCCCGCCCAGAATCACGATATTTCTCGCAGGATGACCGTGGAGAAAAGTGTCGATACTCTCCATGTCGCTCCGCCGGGTGAAGGTAAAGATTCCCTGGTTTTCCCGACCAGGAATGGTGGGAAAAATGGGAATCCCCCCGGTAGCAATGAGAGCCTTCTGAAAGCGGATATCGGTTCCATCCGAGAGACGGGCAATCCGGTCCCGGGGCTCAATTTCCACCACCCGTTTCCGGGGGTAAATTTCGACTTCGTCATGCTGAAAGATCGTCCCGGTATAGGCGACGTCTCCTGTTTTCTTCCCCAGCACATAGGTAATGAGCGGCCGGGAATAAGGTCCCTCTTCCTCGGTCACCGCTACAATTCGTCCGCTTCTATCACCTTCCCGGATGCTGTGGGCACACCACCAGGAAGCCACCGAATACCCAATGAGTAAGTATTTGGTTTCTCCGTTACTCATAGCTCAACGCCTCGTTGGGACAGTTCACCACGCAGGCCGGCTCTCCGTCGCTTCCACAGAGATCGCACTTGCTGGCGATTCGCTTTTCTTTCTTCTCCCGCTGAACCACTCCGAAGGGACAGCTCATGATACACATCCAGCAACCCACACACCTGGTTTCATCACACACCACTGCCCCGTTTTTCTCATCCCGGTGCATGGCTCCGGTCATGCAGTTCTCGATGCACTGGGCATCTTCACAGTGCCGGCACTGGAGGGCGAAGGAAAGGTACCCTTTCTCCTCCACGTGTACCCGGGACAGGGGGCGGGGGAATTCTTCCTTGAAAGCCTTGATGATCTTACCGGATTTGGAGTGCTTCACCAAGCAATTGATCTCACAGAGCCGACATCCGATACAATATTCTTCGTGGATATGGATCTTTTTCATATCTACCAACCCTCCCCGGCCAGCTTGACCCCTAAAATCTGCATCTCTTCCCGGGACAAACCAACCGCTCGCAGGTGTTCCTTGTTCCCGCGCAGGCTTTGAATGGAATTGACCCCCATTCCACCCAGCATTTCTTTCATTTCAAGCCCCCAGGCCCGTAACAGGTTGACCAAGCGTCTGGTTCCAATGTTGGGGTTTAAACGCTTGGTGAGGTACGGATCCTGGGTGGCGATACCCCAGTTGCACTTCCCGGTGTAGCATTTCTGACACAGGTGACACCCGAGACCCACCAATGCTGCGGTCCCTATGTACACCGCATCCGCCCCCAGAGCGATGGCCTTGATCACATCGGTACTGGACCGGATTCCGCCCGCGATGACCACCGATGCCCGGTGACGGATCCCTTCCTGCCGCAGGCGTTCATCGACCTGTGCCAGGGCCAGTTCAATGGGAATCCCCACATTATCGCGAATGGCCTGGGGCGCCGCACCGGTTCCACCCCGGATCCCGTCGATGGCCACGATGTCCGCTCCGGCCCGGATGGCACCGGAAGCAATGGCCGCGACATTATGCACGGCAGCGATTTTCACCGAAACTGGCTTTTCATACCCGGTCGCTTCTTTTATGGCAAACACCAGACGCTCGAGATCTTCAATGGAATAGATGTCATGATGAGGAGCCGGGGAAATGGCATCCGACCCTTCCGGAATCTTCCGGGTACGGGAGATGTCGGAGGACACCTTCTCTCCCGGGAGGTGTCCTCCGATACCAGGCTTGGCTCCCTGTCCGATTTTAATCTCCACCGCCGAGGCAACCCGCAGGTAATCGGGATGGACTCCAAAACGTCCAGAAGCCACCTGGACGATGATGTTCTTCCCCCAGGGATAGAAATCCGGGTGAAGTCCACCTTCGCCGCTGTTGCAATAGGTCCCCACCTCCTGGGCGGCCTGTACCAGGGAGCGGAAGGCATTGTAACTGATCGAACCATAGGACATGGCCGAAAAGACGATGGGAAGATTGATTTCGAGCTGGGGAGCGAGCTTCGTCTTCACCACCGGAAAATCGTTATTCTAGAGATTCCGGAGATGTTGGGTACTCCAGTTGGCATTGGGCCGGATTCCTGCTTCCTGTTTTTTGACAGTAATGGCATTGGTGGGGCAGAGGGTCACACACCGCTGGCAACCCACACATTGTTCTTCCCGACTGGTGACTTTATCATCGCCCTGATCATAAACATGGACATCGTTGGCACACTGCCGCACACATACCTGACAGGAAATGCACCGACTCTGATCCCGCTCCATCTTAAATTCCGGAAACAGCAAACTTTTGGCCATAATTCACCTTCTCTCCCACCCGACCTGTCATCACTTCCCCTGCTCGCAGGGACTTTACACCATCAAGATCCGGTACGATCGCCCGGATGGCCGATTCCTCACTGGCCAGGAAGAACGTCTCCTCCTTCCAGGCTGCCACCATAGGTCGAAGCTTGATCCGGTCCACCAGGCCGAACATCCCCCCATCGAAGCCGACGATGATGCTGAACGGGCCATTGAGAAGCGCTCCCCCGTAAATGATACGCAGTGAGCGGTAAAAACTCCCCTGCGGTTCTGGCATCCGGTCGATCTCCTGCCAGAAAGGACTGGCCAGTACCGCCCCCAAAAAGGGAATCTGGATGCCATGCTTCCGCCCTAAGAGGTCCACCAGGTACGTGATGACTTCGGTATCGGTCTGGAGATTACAAATATAGTCAAAATTTTGGAGATACCTCCGGTTGATCCCGTAAGAAGAAATCTCCCCATTATGGACCACCGACCACGAGAGAAGCCCGAAGGGATGTGCTCCACCCCACCATCCCACGCTGTTGGTGGGAAAACGGCCGTGGGCGATCCAGCAGTGGGCCTGGTAATCTTCCAGCATAAAAAAACGCCCGATGTCTTCCGGGTACCCCACTCCTTTAAAGATGCCCATGTTCTTGCCACTGGAG
>JAPLGF010000242.1 GCA_026390275.1 Candidatus Atribacteria bacterium | reverse complement strand
GACAGGAAAGTGATATCTTCCGCCTGGTAGAAGACCTTCCCGGAAACCGGTTTCAGAACTCCCATCACGGTTTTAAGGGTAGTAGTCTTGCCGGCTCCATTAGCCCCGATGAGTGCCACAATTTGACCCTCTTTCACCTCTAAGGTGATATTCTGTACCGCTGGTATCACTCCATACCGGACACTGACCTTTTCAACCTTAAGCAACCGAATCACCTGTTCCCAGATAGGCCTCAATGACCTGGGGATTGTTTCGCACTTCTTCCGGAGACCCCTGGGCAAGAACAGAACCATAGTCCAAAACCTGGATCACCTCTGCCAGGCCCATGACAAAAGCCATCCGATGCTCTACCACCATCAGGGTTAACTGGAATTGTATCTGGAGTTGTCCAATGAGATGTGCTAAATCTTCGGCTTCCCGGGTATTCATTCCGGAGGATGGTTCATCGAGAAGAATAACTTCCGGCTCGGTCATGAGAGCACGGGCGATATCAAGCTTTCGCTGCAGTCCATAGGGCAGATTACCTGTCAACTCCTGTCTGTATTGGGACATGACAAAAACATCGAGAATCTCGTCCACTTTTTTCTGAAGCTGCTTTTCTTTTTGAAAAAGAGAAGGGAAGTTTAGAAGAGCGCTGGTTAATCGATAATCAATATGGAGGTGATGGGCCACCTTTAAATTCATCTCCACCGTGAGAGAAGAAAACAACCGCAGGTTTTGAAACGTCCGGGTGAGCCCCATGGCAGCAATCTGGTCCGGACGCCAGGAGGTGATATCAGTCCCTTTTAAGAAAATATGCCCCTTCGTCGGTTTGATCACTCCACTGATGAGATTAAAGAGAGTGGTTTTACCAGCCCCATTCGGTCCAATGAGACCAAAAATTTTCCCCTCGGGAAGTGCCAGTTGATACTCACTGACTGCTGAGAGCCCACCAAAATTCTTGCAGACACCGTCCACTTTCAGTATGATTTGAGCCATTTGTGATTCCTGTTTCCTTTCCTACCCTACCCGGGAAAGAATGTGGAACTGTGGAATTGTGGAATTGGGAAAGACACCCTACCCGGGAAAGACCGGGAGAAGTGAATTATGAATTATGAATGATGAATTATGAATGAAAAAATGGGTGGGGGAATATTTCTGATCTCTGAAACTATACCAACTTACTCCCTGCCCGATATAATTCAAAAATTCTTAAAAGTACTTCCACAGTTCCACAATTCCCCAACTCAACCTTTATTAAAGGAGGAGATTGCCACGTCGCAAAAGACGCTCCTCGCAATGACAGAATGGTGATGGGATTCTCACGTCGTCTGGTAAAATGCGACCAGACTCCTCAGAATGACAGAATAAGAAGATGCTGTTTTCATATTTACCGGGTGCTGGCATGGGGGTCTATCCCGAAAATGCCGTGAGGAGTGCGATCACAAAAAAGCGGGTCCCGAAGGACCCGCTTCCCACAGAAACAATGAGTTATTTGGCAATTTTGGGATCGGGCATATATTCGGGAGCGATCTGCTTGACGGTAATGAACTTCCCATCTTTCACTTCGATGACCGACACCCCCTTGGTTGGCACCTGACTTCCTTCCAAGTAAGAGATGACTCCGGATACCCCTTTAAAATCTTGAATCTTGGCCAGGCCTTCCGGAATCTTCTTGGGTTCAGCAGAACCGGTGATTTCGATTGCTTTCGCCAGAACCTTCATGGTATCGTATCCTAGGGCGGCAAAGGCATTTTCCGGAGGATTTCCAATGTCGGCCTGATAATCCTTTTTAAACTGCTGGATGGCCGGATCGGGATCTTCCAACGACATATGAGTGGAGAAAA
>JAPLGF010000255.1 GCA_026390275.1 Candidatus Atribacteria bacterium | reverse complement strand
TCTCTCGTTCCTTCTTTTTTTTCCCTCTCTCTGTTTTGTTGAGGGAGAGGGTAGGGTAAGAGGATTTTCATTTCTGTTTTTCAGCTTACAGTATACAGTTCACGGTCTTTTCATGAAGGAGGCGGCATCATTGAAAGATCTGGGTACCATTCTCAACGATTTTCAGAGTGAAATCCAGGATGTTCACAATGAAGATGATCTCAACCGCATCAAGGGAAAGTATGTCGGGCGGAAGAGTGTTTTGAACGATTTCTTCCAAGAAATGAAGACCCTCTCTCCCGACGAAAAGAAGGATATCGGTCAGAAGATCAACGAACTGAAATCATTCATTGAGAAAGTCCTGATGGATAAAACCCGGGTTATGGAACAGGAGAAAAAAACAAAAAACCGGGTGGACGTCACCCTTCCCGGGAAAAAACAGTGGAGTGGTTCGTTCCATCCCATCATCATGACCATGTACCACATCGTGGACATTTTCCAGAGCTTAGGCTTCCGGGTGGAAACCGGTCCGGAGATCGAAACAGATTATTACAATTTTGAAGCACTTAATTTTCCTCCCGATCATCCCGCCCGGGATGCCCAGGATTCCTTCTTCTTAGGCCAGGGATACCTGCTGCGAACCCATACCTCTCCTGCCCAGGTGCGGATCATGGAAAAAACAAAGCCTCCCTTCAAAGTTGTGATTCCAGGGAAATGTTATCGGCGAGATCCGATGGATGCCTCTCATAGTTTGATGTTCCACCAGATCGAAGGTCTGGTGGTGGCAAATAAAATTTCCATGGGGGATCTAAAAGGCACCATTGAAATTTTTGCCCACCGTTTTTTCGGGGCTGATCGACGCCTGCGTTTCCGTCCCAGCTTTTTCCCCTTTACCGAACCGAGTGCAGAGGTGGACGTCTCCTGCGGGATTTGCGGAGGAAAGGGATGCCGTTCCTGTGGTCACAGCGGATGGCTGGAAGTGATGGGTGCCGGACTGGTGCATCCCAACGTCTTTCGCAGTACCGGCTATAACCCCCAGGAAGTCAGGGGATTCGCTTTCGGAATGGGCGTGGAAAGGTCGACACTACTCAAATTTGGGGTCCCCGATATGCGCTGGTTTTATGAAAACGACATGTCATTCTTAGAACAGTTCAAGACAGTCCGATAGAGGTGACGAGACGTAATGAAAGTATCCTACTCCATTCTGAAGAGATTCCTTCCTGATCTGGCAGTCCCGGTGGAAACCATCGGGCGGGTTCTCACCGATCAGGGTTTTGTCATCGAGAGCCTTTCCCCGATAAACGAGCTTTTTTCTCCCGCTCTCCTGGCCGCCACGGTGGAAAGTGTCAAGAAAGGAATTACCACCAGTACCTGTTCTCTCCGGATCAACGATACCGTCTTTCCTATCAAGGTCGAAAACTGGGGAGTTCCCCCGGAAGGGCAGAGGGTGATGGTGACCCGAACGGAAGACGGGATTCATACCAGTCCCGTTCTTCATCCTCGAACCGGAGAAAAGGCCGAATTTCTCATTTCCATTCCCCACGATTTTCCGGAAGGAACCAACGTCTACCGGGAGTTGGTAGGACCGGACTGGATCATCAACATTGAGATCACCGCCAACCGGGGAGATTGCCTTTCCCTGAAAGGATTAACCCGGGAAATAGCTGCCGGGCTGGATATTGATTCCCAGTTTCCCCAGCCCTCCTACCAGACCAGTGATTTTACTTCCGACTTTCAATTGAGCGACGAAGCGTTCGATCTCTGCCCCTACTACACTGGAAGACATCTCACCGGGGTCACAGTTAAGCCCTCTCCCTGGTGGATCATTAAGGAACTATACTGCCTTGGTTGCCGGCCCATCAACAACGTGGTCGACATCACCAATTTAGTCATGATGGAAACCGGGCAACCCCTCCATGCCTTCGATGCCTCCCTCATCCAGGGAAAAACCCTCGTGGTGAGGCGGGCGCATAATGGGGAATCAATCACCACCATCGATGGAATCGAAAGAAAACTGGCCAGTCACCACCTGGTCATCGCTGATGCCACTACCCCAGTCGGGATCGCCGGGGTCATGGGGGGAATCGACTCTGAAGTCACCCCCTATTCCGAAGACGTCTTCCTGGAAGCCGCCATTTTCCAGGGGGCATCGGTGCGACGAACCTCCCGGGAACTGGGGTTGCGTTCTGAAGCATCGTCCCGTTTCGAGAGGGGAGTGGACCCGAATGGGGTACTGGCAGCCAGCGAAAGGACACTTAGCCTCATTCAGGAAACCGGATCGGCCAGTATCGCAGAGAACTGGTCTATCGTCGGTGAATCGAAGTACCCCCTTCGGCACATTGATTTTTCTCCCCAGGACATCCGGGACTTGATGGCCTGCCCCATCCCCACCAATCAAATGGGCCGGATCATGGAGAAACTGGGATTCTCAGTCATGACCTGTCGCCCCGACTGCATATCGGTGAAAGTCCCATCCTGGCGACGCGATGTCGCCACCACCGTAGACTGTGCCGAAGAAATCGGGCGGGTCTACGGTTACGGGAATATCGAAACGAAGCTTCCGGAATTTCCGTTCGATCCCGGAAACCGCACCCCCGTCTCCCTCCAGGAAGAAGGGTTACGTCAGTACCTTGTTTCCCGGGGACTGAAGGAAACCGTTACCCTGTCCCTGGTGAGCGAGATCACCATCAATCTCCTCGCTCTGCCGAAAGAACACTTGGTAATGGTGGAAAATCCCCTCTCCCAGGACAAAGTGATCCTCCGCCCGGACCTGTTCGTGGCGGGACTCGAGGTATTGAAAACCAACGTCACCCGGGGCCGAGAAAACTTCGGGTTTTTTGAAATAGGAAATGTGTATGGTCGAACCAGAGATGATTCCCACCCATTCCTGGAAGAGAAACGACTTCTTATCATCCTGAGTGGATCCTCGTTTCCCCCGCTGTGGCAGCAGCAAGCCGAAACCGACCTCTTTTCTCTGAAAGGACTGGCCGAAGAGGTTGGGGATCTTTTCGGAATTCCGTCCTCCCAACTCACCTTTGTCCATCTGGATGACGGGAACCCCTATTTTGACCCCTTGATCTCTTTCTCGGGGGTAACCCTCCAGGGTCAGTAATTGGTGCGGGGTGGTCTTTTCCGCGATGCGGTGGTCAAAAAGATGGAATTCTGGGGGAAGCACTTCGGCCTGGAAATTCCGCTCCAAAAGTGTTTCACCGGGGAGACACCAATTTCTTTGGGGGGGAGTGATCTCAAACGGTTTCCCGCCATGCGACGGGACATCTCCCTCCTGGTGGACGATTCAACGTCCTGGATGCAGATTCATCATGAACTGAAAGAACTCACCCTTACCCACCAGATGTTGATTGAACAGGTGGAACTCTTCGATTGTTTCCGGGGGGATAACATTCCGGAAGGGAAGAAGGGATTTTCGTTCATGATTATTTTCCGTTCGGACGAGCGGACACTGAAAGACAAAGAGGTGGATCACTGGATTCAGATCATCAAAAATCATCTGCGAAAGGTGCCCGGTGTGGTACTCAGAGAGGATCTCGTGGAATTCGAATGAACGAGTGGTACAGTCTGGTCTGTATCGTCATTCTGGTTCTCAATGTCATCCGGAGCGCCATCCGGGGATTCAGCAAAGAAATCCTGGTCCTGGGTGGGATTGTGCTGGGACTGTTTCTGGCCCTGCAGTTTGACCATCCCCTCAGCCAAGGTTTCGGTACTCTCTTTTCCTGGAACTCTCCCTGGCTCCTCCTCGTCGCTTTCATCGTTATTTTCCTGCCAGTGGTGATGGTTTTTTCCTGGATGGGGGTCTCTTTCCGAAGAGTCTTCGAGCGTCTGGACATTGTCTGGTTTGATGCTGTTCTGGGATTCTTCGTGGGCATCATCAAGGGCATGTTATGGATCATCATCGTCACCCTTTTCATTCTGAACATCTCCTTCTTTCAGTTCCTGTCTGACGGTATTCTCCAGTCCCGTTTCTATCAGAGCTTCACACAACCGGTTTTGATTTATGTCCGGGATGGGGTGGCCAAAATACCAGATCTCGCCTTTCTCCAGAACTTCATCGAAAAGGGGTTTTCTACTGAAAAAAATGAAGTGTCCATCCGACATTTTAAAGACTTTTGATTTCGATAAAATTGTCCTGAAACTCTGTTCTCTCGCGGTATGTCCGGTCACCCGGGAACTCCTCGCCCGATTAGAACCAGCACCCACCGTGGAAGAAGCAAACCAGCGGCTCACCACCGTTCAAGTTCCCTGCTTCCGGGAGAGGAGATTATCCGTTTCCTGGACTTCCTTCTCCTTTGCGAGCGAACCCGGCAGTTCTTTCTTGAGAAAAACCTGAAGAACAAGTATTCGTTGTTGCAGGATTTATTTCTGGAAATTGGGCATTTCGAAGGATGGATCAAGAAAATCAATTCCATCATGGCCCCCGACGGACAGATACTGGATCGGGCCAGCGAAAAACTCTTCACCATCCGGAAACGAATCCAGCAGATCCATGAAAAGATCAGAATCACCATTGATGCCACCTTACGGAACCGGGACCTTTCTCCTATGATGCAGGATCAGACCTTCACCATCCGGCGAGGACGGTATGTAATCCCCATAAAATCGGAATTTCGCCATCGGGTGGAAGGATTGGTGGTGGATTATTCCTCCAGCGGTTCCTCGGTTTTTATCGAACCGAAAAGCCTGCTCTTCCTCAACAACGAACTGGAAGTGCTCACCATCCAGGAAGGAGAAGAGATCGAGAGGATCCTCCGCCACCTGACCGCCAGTTTGGCTCCCTCGCTCCCGGATTTCGAAAAAGCCTTCCAGCGGCTGATCACCCTCGATTCCCTACAGGCAAAAGCCCGGTTGGGACAGCTATGGAATGCTGACATCCCGGTGATAGGGGGAGAAGAGCTTCTCATCCGGAAGGGGAGACATCCCCTGCTGGGCGAAAGGCAGTCCCTTTTAACCTGCAACTGACCCCGGAAAAAAAAATCATGATCATCAGTGGTCCCAATGCCGGGGGGAAGACTGTTCTCCTCAAGAGTCTGGCTCTGATCGTGTACCTGGCGATTTGCGGAGTCCCGGTCCCGGTCGACCGTGGCTCGCGGATCCCCTTTTATCAGACCCTCTATATCGATATTGGCGATCACCAGGACATTGAACAAAACTTGAGTACCTTCTCCTCGCGGCTTCTGAGTCTCCAATCTTCCCTGGTCCAGGCATCGAAAGAGAGCCTCTTTTTGATCGATGAAATCGGAGCAGGAACCGATCCCAATGAGGGCTCCGCTCTGGGAATCGGTATCATTTCTTACCTGCTGGAGCATGGATCCACCGGTGTTTTCACCACCCATTTCCCGGCTATCAAGCAGTTTACTGCCCAGGTAGCACCCCTGCTCACAATACCGATTGGTTCGAGCTCAACGAGCTGATCATCTCCCACCGTCGGAAAAACCGGGAACTGGATCTGCTTCTCGCCTCCTGGAATGAAAAAGTGAAAACCATGGAACAACAAAAAGAGGAGATGGAAACTCTCCGGCAGGAACTGGAACGGGAGAAAAAAGGAGCCGGGGAACGTTTCCAAAAAGAAGGGGAACACTATTGGAAAAAAACCCGGGAGGAAATTGCCCAGCTCATCGGTCAGCTCCGGAAAGAACAATCCCTGAATGAGGATGTTTATGAACATATCAAAAAAAGGATGAAGGAGAAAGAAGAGGAAACAGATCGATTGGTTCACGAGAACAATGGTTCGCAAACCCTGGAGCCACCCGTTATCCTGCAGGGCGGAGAACAGGTGTTCGTCGATTTTCTCAACCAGAACGCGCTGGTGGTGGAAGTCGATGTGAACAAAAAAGAAGCGGTGATCTCGGTCAAGGGGAGAAAAATCAAGACTTCAGTCCATCACCTGAAAAAATTATCACCGCCTCCCGTGGTCGGTGATTCCGGTCCCTTCCACCGGACGGATATCCGTTATTCCTATCAACCCACCAGTTCTCCCGTTCCTAACGAGATCGAAATCCGGATGATGAAATATGAAGAAGCCCAGGAAAAACTGGATAAGTATTTGGACCAGGTACTCTTAGCTGGCTACAAAACCGTGTACATCATCCACGGAAAAGGAGAGGGTATCCTGCGGAAAATGACCCAGGATTCTCTCCGGAACAACCCGGCAGTGGAGAGTTACCGGACGGGACTTCCAGAAGAAGGAGGGATGGGAATCACCGTAGTCACCATGAGATGAACCTTCACTGACTGCATTGCGTACAGGTGTTGAGCGGCACTGTCCCCTGTTTGAAGGGAAGAACCAGGGTTTTGCAGGCGGAGGAGGGGAGAAGGCCGCTTTTCACGCAGACGGCCAGCTCGACGACTGAATCTGGTTTCACAAAGTCATGAACCGGCTGGTTCTCTAGGGCTGGTTTCATCACTTTCGCAAAGAGGGGAGCGGCAATGATCCCCCCGGTCTTGGAAGGTCCCAGGGGATCCCGGTTGTCGTTTCCCAAGAAAACGCCACAGACCAGATCCGGGGTGAATCCCACAAACCAGGCATCCACAAAATCCTCAGTAGACCCGGTTTTTCCCCCTGCCGGACGTCCGATGTTGGCTCGGCGGGCGGTTCCCCGCTCGATCACTCCCTGTAGGAGCCGGGCCATGATGTAAGCGGTGTCGGTGGGAATGGCTTGTTTCACCTTTCTCTTTCCATAAAAGAGGACCTGACCACTGGAATCTTCGATCTTGAGAATGGCAAGCGGTTCCGGAACTCTTCCCCCATTGGCAAAAGCAGAATAGGCATCAGCCAGTTCCAACAGGGTGACCTCGGATGTTCCCAGTACCAAAGACAGATTCCCCTGAAGGGGACTATGAATTCCCATCCTCTGGGCGTAACTCATGGCCTTGTCAATTCCGACCTGCTGGAGAACCTTAATCCCAACGATGTTGATCGACTGTTCCAACGCTTCATGGAGAGTCATGGGTCCACGAAATTTCTTATCATAATTTTTTGGTTTCCAGTTATTGGGAAACACTAGGGGTTCATCAACAAAAATATCCACCGGGGATATTCCACCGTCGATGGCCGTGGTGTAGACAAAGGGTTTAAAGGTGGAGCCGGGTTGCCGGAGCGCCTGATAGGCCCGGTTGAATTTGCTCTCCTGGTAATCTCTCCCCCCCACCATGGCCAGAATGTTACCATTCTTCGGATCCAAACAGAGAATGGCTCCCTGATAACCACTCTCTTTCAAGGTTTTATTGGCAATCTCCTGAACATCGAGATCCAACGTGGTAAAGACCTTGAGTCCGCCACTGAACACCATTTCTTCATCGAACTGGTTTAACAGATCCTTCAACACATAGTCGACAAAATAGGGGGCTTCGGAAGCGATTTTCTTCAGACCGGAAAGGACGATAGGGGTCTCAAGCACCTTGTCCATCTCCTCCGGGGTGATGAAACCTATTTCTTTCATCCGGCGTAGGGCCCGCTTCTGCTGAACCTTGGCGGCACGCAGGTTGACGTAGGGGGAAAAATTACCCGGGGAGCGGAGGATCCCCGCCAGCATGGCGGTTTCGGCTAAGTTGAGATGAGAAAGGTCTTTGTCAAAATAGATCCGGGCAGCAGTTTTGACCCCATAGGCACCGTGACCGAAGTAGATCTGGTTCAAATAGGCCTCTAAGATTTCATCTTTAGTGTACTTTTTCTCGATCAGCAGGGCGAGCAAGATTTCCTTGATCTTGCGGTTGAAGATCCTCTTTTGCGAGAGGAAGCGATTTCGGGCCAGTTGCTGGGTGATGGTGCTGGCACCTTCGACAATCTTCAGGTTGAGCAGGTCCTGGTAAGCCGCACGCAGGATGCCGACGAGATCGATTCCCGGATGAGAATAGAAATTTTGATCTTCACTGGCGATGAAGACTTTCCGCAGGACATCAGGGATATCCGAGAGAGGAACGTATTCCCGGTTTTCGGTGAATAATTCATCAATCAAACGACCCTTGTAATCATAGATCCGGGAGGTGAAGGAGGGTTGAAAGTTGTCGATCCGGCTGGATATTTCCTTAAAATCACTGAGGAAAAAGAAGCCAAATACCACAAAAAAAACGGCTCCGCAGATCATCCCCAGTAGGAACATCATTCCGACCGAAGTGCTCAAACCGATCCTCTTCACCGGAAATTTCCGCGTCCTCTTCGGTGTTTTCTCCTTTTCCATAGTGAAACCTCAATATACTTTGATATAATGAAGATGGGATACGATCTCGGTACCCCACACCCGGCAGGAAAAATGATTGGTTGGGACCTGACCGAAGAGTGGGTACAATTTCCCAATACTATATCATGGTCGGGGGAGAAATAAAATGGAGAAGCTGTCCCGGATGGGCCTGGTCGCGGCCCTGTATGTCGTCCTGACTGTCATGCCACCCTTCTATGCTCTCTCTTACGGCCCCATCCAGATCCGGGTGTCCGAGTGTCTGACCGTCCTTCCCTTCCTTTTCCCGGAAACGATCTGGGGACTCACGGCGGGTTGTTTAATCGCCAATACTCTGGGGAATGTCGGTTTCCATGATATCGTCTTCGGAACACTTTTCACTCTGATGGCTGGTTTCCTGACCGCCCGGGTGAAAAAAAACTGGCTGGCACCGCTGCCTCCCGTCCTCATCAATTCCTTTGGTGTATCCCTGTATCTCTCTCCTCTCTTCAAGGTTCCCTATTTCTATTCGGTTCTCTATATCATGATCGGCGAAGCCATTGCCTGTTATGGAATCGGCTTCTCGCTTTTACAGGTCCTCAAACGGCGCGGGATCACAAGGAGATGATGAACATGTCGCTGGAAGAAAAAATAGAACGAGATCTCGATCTCCTCTCTCGGGGAACGGAAGATATCATTAACGTTGATGATTTACGAAAGAAGATCACCCGTTATCACCAAACCGGTCAACCGATGGTGGTGAAAGAAGGTTTTGATCCCAGTGCCCCGGATATTCACCTCGGTCACACCGTGACCTTGAGAAAATTACGGCAATTTCAGGATCTCGGCCACCAGGTGGTATTCCTGATCGGAGATTTTACCGGGCGAATCGGGGATCCCACCGGGAAAAAAAATACCCGGAAACAACTCAACGAGGAAGAAGTTTTGAAGAATGCCCAGACCTACTCTGATCAGGCCTTCAAAATACTGGACCGGGATAAAACCGTTATCAAGTTCAACAGTACCTGGCTTAAAGACATCACTTTCGCCGATCTTGTCGTGATCACCTCCCATTTCACGGTGGCCCGGATGATGGAGCGGGAGGATTTTGCCAAGCGATTGGCAGCCGGGAAACCCGTCGGTCTTCATGAATTTCTCTATCCCATCATGCAGGCCTATGATTCGGTGGCCTTACGGGCCGATGTAGAACTGGGAGGAACTGATCAGCGCTTCAACCTCCTGATGGGGCGAGACATGCAGCGAGAATACGATCAGGAACCCCAGGTGGTGATGATGATGCCCCTCCTGGAAGGGACCGATGGGGTGGAGAAGATGAGCAAGAGCTTGGACAACTACATCGGCGTTCATGATCTTCCCTTCGAGATGTTTGGAAAAGTAATGTCCATTCCTGACCATATTGTGGAAAAATATTTCATCCTCCTCACCGATGTCCCCATCGAAGACGTCCAATCTCTGGCCCGAAAAGTCCGCACCAATGAACTCCATCCCATGAAATGGAAAAAACAGCTGGCCCGGGAGATTGTGACGATCTATCATGGTCCTGCCGCTGCAGAGAAAACCAGCGAAGAATTTGACAAAACTTTTTCCAAAAAAGAGAACCCGGAAGACGCCCTCTCTCTCGCCATCTCCCGGGGGGAATTGAAAGACGGAAAGATGTGGGTGGTCCAGCTTTTACTCAAAACCGGGATGTGCACTTCGAAAAGCGAAATCCGTCGACTTATCGAACAAGGCGGAGTGTACCTGGATGGCGAGAGGATATCTGATTTCAATACCGACCTCTCCCTTCCAGATGGTACTTTTCTCCGGGTGGGAAAAAAATCTTTTTTCCGCATCACTCTTGTCGGATGATGATCTTCTCACTTCTCGCGGCATTCTCCATTTGCATAAGAAGATAAAATGAGATAAAATGGGGTGTGCAGAGAAAATCGAACAGGAGAAACAATAAAGAGTGGGCCAAAAACCCACTCTTTATTGTTTGTATTCCGAGGTGGACAGTTCGTTCCCGGGAGGAAAAGCGGGTGCACGGGTTGAAAATGTGAATCTGATGCTGGGAGCTCTGACTGGTAGGAGGATTTTTTCATGAATAAAGATTTTTTTTCTGCCATCGAACAAATTGAAAGAACCAAGGGGATATCCCGGGATGCTCTCAAAACTGTGATTGAGGCAGCATTGCTTTCCGCATACAAAAAAAATTTTAAGAGTCCCCACAAAGGGATTTCCATTTCCATTGATCCTCAGACCGGTGAGGTGAAGGTTTTCGTCCAAACAACCGTGGTCGGAAACGTGGCCGATCCCGTCAACGAAGTTTCTCTGAAGGAATGCGCGCACCTGGCTCCACCGGTCCAGCTCGGCGATTCGGTGGATATCGAGATTACCCCTCACGATTTCGGAAGAATCTCCGCCCAGACAGCCAAACAGGTGATCATGCAGCGCATCCGGGAAGCGGAGCGTAATCTCATCTTCGATGAATTCGCCGAGCGGGCAGAGGATATCGTATCCGGCGTGATCAACCGAAAAGAAGGAAAAAATATCGTTGTTGACTTAGAAAAAATCGAGTCGCTCCTGACTCCCAATGAGCAGGTGGGTACCGAGAATTATCGCATTGGTGCCCGCATGAAATTCTATATTGTGGAGGTCAAGAAAACGAGTAAGGGACCCTATATCCTTTTATCCCGGACTCATCCCGGGCTGGTAAAACGGCTCTTTGAGCTGGAAGTCCCCGAAGTCCATGATGGATACGTCGATATCAAGGCCATCGCCCGGGAGCCGGGTACCCGAACCAAGATCGCCGTGGAAAGCCGGGATAAAAAAGTCGATCCGGTGGGATCGTGTATTGGTAACAAAGGATCACGGGTGAAACATATCACCGATGAACTGAGAGGGGAAAAGATCGATATCATCCGCTGGAGCAGCGATCCCCGATCCTTCATCTCCGATGCCCTGAGCCCGGCCCAGGTCTCTCTGGTGGAACTGGACCCGGGTACCAATACCGCCCGGGTGTATGTCCCGGAAGACCAGTTGTCTTTAGCTATCGGCAAAGAAGGACAGAATGCCCGTCTTTCCGCCCGTTTAACCGGCTGGAGAATCGATATCAAAAGTGCGAAGGAAGCTCGAGGGGAATCCAATGCTGAAAAAAAAGAAAGTACCCCTTAGGTTGTGCCTGGTTTGTCGGGAAAGAAAAGAAAAAAAAGCTCTCGTACGTATCGTGAAAAGGGATGAAGGGGGAATCGAGTTCGATCCCACCGGAAAGAAACCGGGGCGAGGAGCGTACGTTTGCCCGAACCAGGAGTGTATCGAGAAGTTAAATCGTAACATCCTTTCGGCTGCCTTCAAAACCGATATGACAGACAGTGATGTGTCCGAACTGAAAAGGATGATGCGGGATCTTTCGAAGTCTTTGCACAAGGAGGTACGCGATGGCTAAAATCAGAATTTATAAAGTTGCCGAGCAACTTGGAATGCCAACGTATGAAGTATTAGAAATACTTAAATCTTTGGGGGCCGATGTCAAGAATCACATGAGCAGTATTGACGAAGATTTGATCGAGCTTTTAAATGAAGAACGAGGGGTCCGCAAACAAGAGAGCGAAAAACGGAAAAAGAAAAAAGAAAAGACCATTATGCTCGAAAAGCTTCCGACGATGAAAGAGATCACCCGTCTTCTCGATATGAATATGGAGGAAATCATCCTGGGGTTGGGAGAGTGGAACGTCATTTTTGATTCCAAAAAACCACTTCCTCCCTTAGTGGTGGAACGCCTGGCCCGGGAAAAGGATTGGGATATCGAATGGAAAGACGATTTGCGGGAAAAGACTCTTCAAGCTCTACAGGCGGAAACCCTTCCCCGTCCTCCCATCGTCACCATTCTGGGACACGTCGATCACGGTAAAACCACCCTTTTAGATGCCATCCGCCGGTCCAAGGTGGCTTTATCCGAATGGGGGGGGATCACGCAGAGTATCGGTGCTTATCAGGTGGAAACTAACGGAAAAAAGATCACCTTCGTGGATACCCCCGGGCATGAAGCGTTCACAGCCATGCGGGCGCGGGGTGCCCAGGTCACCGATATTGCCGTGATCGTAGTGGCCGCAGACGATGGGGTGATGCCCCAGACCATCGAAGCCATTCAGCACGTCAAGGCCGCTGATGTGTCGATCATCGTTGCCATCAACAAAATGGATAAGGTCAATGTCAACCCGGAACGGGTGAAACAACAATTGGCTGATCAGGGATTAATTCCGGAAGAGTGGGGGGGGGAAGTCATTTGCATCAATGTTTCGGCCCTGCAGAAAAAGGGGATCTCCGATCTCCTGGAAATGATTCTCCTGCAGGCCGAGCTCCTGGACCTCCGATCGCGTCAGAATGGATTCGCCATTGGCAGTATCATTGAGTCACGTTTAGACCGCGGGAAAGGCCCCATCGCCACCCTCATCGTCCAGGAAGGAACCCTCCGGGTCGGTGATTATTTCGTGGCTGGAGCCACCTGGGGTAAGATCCGGTCGATGACTGGCGATCAAAATAAAATCATCAAGGAAGCACTTCCGTCCACCCCTGTGGAAATTGTCGGGTTTTCCGATCTTCCCCCGGCCGGAACCAAGCTCATGGTAGTCGAGGATGAGCGGATTGCCCATCTCATTGCCGAACAAAAACAACAAAAAGAACGGGCAAAATCCCTCAAGGGGAACATCGGCAAGATCACCTCTTTAGAATCACTCCTCGCCCCCGAAGAGGGGAAGAAGCGCGAACTGAACATCGTTCTCAAGGCTGATTTCCAGGGTTCCGTCGAAGCATTGGAACAAGCTATCTCCCAGATCCCCACCGAAGAGGTCACCATCAACCTGGTTTCCCGGGGAGTCGGAAATATCAACGAAGCCGACATCATTTTAGCCCTGGCATCATCCGGCATCGTCATCGGTTTCAGCGTGAAGTTCCCGACGGAAGTGATGAAAATCGCCAAACAAGAAGGCGTGGATGTCCGACTTTACCGGATCATCTATGAGATCGTTGATGACATCGAAAAAGCCCTCAAAGGCATGATTGCTCCCAAGATGGTGGAAGAAGTCATTGGAAAAGCGGAAGTGCGAACCGTTTTTAAAATCCCAAAGGTGGGAGTGATTTCCGGTTCCTACGTCACGGATGGTAAAATTGAGCGCAACGCCTTTGTGCGAGTGATCCGAAAGGGAGAAATCATCACCGAATCAGCGAAAATTTCTTCTCTCAAACGTTTTAAAGACGATGTAAAAGAAGTAACGATAGGATACGAGTGTGGTATCGGGATTGATCGCTTCGAAGACTTTACGGAAGGAGATATTTTACAGGCCTATATCATCCGGGAGGAATAATGCGAACCGGTTCCTGTCACCTCCAGATTTTGATTCCCGAAAGCTTCTCCCTTAAAGACAAGCGACGGGTCATGAATTCGGTGAAACAACGACTCAAGAACCGCTTCAATGTCTCGGTGGTCGAGCTCCATTCCGATCAGCGCTGGAACTTGGGAGAACTCGGGTTAGCCTTTGTGAGTGAAGACGAAACCGCGATTCATCAGATTATGGATCAGGTCACCCGTTTTGTCGAAGAGGATGACCGTTATGAAATCATAAAGGTAGAAGTCCAGATTTATTAACTTCCCTGAAAATGATGTGTTCCCTTTCTACCTCGCCCCTTACCGGAGGGTAGGGTGAGGGGGGTATTTTCATTCCTGGAAAGAGGATTTTTGGTTTCTTTGATATTTACGGAAATGAGCATGGTGGTCTTATTAGAAAGAAGGGTGAATGATCAGTGAAAGAACACCGAATGCAACGCATTGCCGAATTGATAAAAAGAGAAATATCCAAAATCATGTATTCTTCCGCGGAGGATCAACGTCTGAAGCGACTCATCATCACCCATGTAAATGTCACCCCCGACTTGAAACTGGCCCGGATTTACGTGAGTAATCCGAACGAAAAAGAACAAACCGAGGAGTATTTCCATGCTTTGCAGAAGGCATCAGGATTCATTAAAAGCAATTTGGCGCCGCATCTGCAACTCCGGTATATGCCAGAACTGGAATTCATCTACGACACCAGCTTAGAAAAAGCTTGCCAGGTCATTGAATTGCTGAATCAAATCGAAAAAAAGGACGAGAGATGAAGAATGGATAGTCAGGAAATTGTGCAGACCATTATTAAAAACGAGCATTTTATCATTTCATCCCATCAAAATATCGATGGTGACGGACTCGGTTCCATGATCGCTCTCTATGCGATTTTATTCAACCAGTCGAAAAATGTGGTCATGCTGTATGATGAAACCGTTCCGTACTTCTACCACTATCTCCCTTTTATCGAACAAATTAAACCCGTCAGTAGCATTACCAACCAGGTAAATTTTAAAAATGCTGTTTTTTTTGTCGTTGATTGTTCGAACCCCCAGCGCCTGGGTCTACCCCAGCAGCTCCTGGAAAAATGCAAAACGGTCATCAACATCGATCACCATCCGGATAACTCTTCCTTCGGGGATCTGAATTATGTCGTTCCTAACTATCCGTCGACCACCATTCTCATTTATCAACTGGTGAAGGAACTGGGAGAAAAAATTGATCGGAACATTGCCACCGGTCTTCTCACCGGACTCATCACCGATACCGGCGGGTTTCAGTACACCGAACTCAACAGCACCCTCCTCCCAATCATTGAAGAGTTGACCGCCGCCGGTGCTTCCGTGGCTTCCATCATGCGATATGTGTTCAAATACCGACGCCAGGAAGCCCTCAAACTCTTAGGGGTGGCTCTCAACCACCTGTACTATGATCCCCATGCAAATTTTGGTGTGATATACCACCTGCAGGACGATTTTCGAGCATGTGGAGCCACGGAAGAAGACGCCGAGGGAATCGTCGATTATGGGTTGTACATCCCGGGATCCGAAATCTCGGTCTTCATCCGGGAAGTGGATCGTGACAACTTCAAAATCAGCCTCCGTTCACAGGGTCAACGTAACATCCTTCCCCTGGCCCATTTTTTCGAGGGGGGTGGGCACCACAAAGCGGCTGGTTTTAAACTGAAGGGGAATTTTCTTTCCGTTCGTCAGACCGTCACCGATTGTATTCGACAGTATCTGATTTCTCCCGAAGAATTTGAAAATACCAATTCCTCGAAGATCCGGGCCAATGTTGGGCGGAATTCTTAATATCTATAAAACGGTGGGAACCATTTCCCATGACCTGGTGGAACACGTCCGGAGGGTGCTTTCTGAGAAAGCCGGTCACACCGGGACGTTGGATCCTTTTGCCCGGGGTGTGATCCTGGTCTGTTGGGGGGAAGCCACGCGTTTAACCGCTCTCTTCCAGGATCTCCCCAAAACCTATCGGGCGGTGATTCGTTTTGGGATCTCCACCGACACTTACGATGTCCAGGGAAAGGTGACTCGCTTTTCTGAACAGCCTCTTTCCCGGGAGACACTGGTGGAAGTGGCATCCCATTTTCAAGGAAGGATGATTCAAACGATTCCCCCTTTTTCAGCAACGAAATTCCTGGGCCATCCTCTCTACTGGTATGCCAGAAGGGGAGAAACGACACCCATTCTCAAAAAAGAAATCATTATCCAGGAACTCACCATCCAGCGCATCGAAGCTGGCCTGTTTCCCGAAATGGAAATCGTGGTGGAATGTTCCAGTGGAACCTATATTCGGAGTATCGCTCACGAGATGGGAGAAGCAGTGGGAACCGGGGCATTTCTCGCCTCTCTCCGGCGGGAAAGAGTGGGGCAGTACTCCATCGAAGAGAGCGTCGATGTTCAGCGTCCCGGCGTGGACCGGGAGAACCTTCTCCATCATTCCATCCCACCGGGTGAAGCCCTCTACTGGATACCAGCTCTTCCAGTGGAAGAGAGTGACATCCGTAAACTTCGGCAGGGGGCTTTTTTACCGTTCCCGGAGAACATGCCAGTGGAAAGTGGGCAGATACTGAAAGTCATGCAGGATCAACAATTCATCGGACTGGTTCGGGCCGACGGAGAGAAAAAAATGTTTAAACCGCAAATCATGTACTTATGAACAAATCACCCTATCAGAAACTGGTCATGACCGACTTTATTCGTTTGTTTTCAACTTCTCGTTTCTCACTTTTCACTACTCACTGTTTTCTCGGTGAAGAATGATGTTTTTTTTGAGAGGACTGAAAAACGCTCATCCCCCATCCATTCTCGCCCTGGGATTTTTTGACGGAATCCACCGGGGCCATCAAAAGGTGATCGGCGCCGGGTACCATTTATCCCGGCAACGACATATCCCGTTTCAGATCATCACTTTTTATCCCCATCCCCGTAATTTCATCAGCAGTCAAAAGAAATTGAAATACATCACCACTTACCAGGAGAAATATTGTCTTTTCCAAAAATGGTACCCGGGAAGTGAGATGTGCTTCCTTCGTTTTCAAAATGCTCTCCGGCACACCGATCCGGAAATTTTTCTCCACTCCATTCAAGAGGCCTTTCATCCCGTCGCCATTTTTACCGGGGAAAATTTCCGCTTTGGATTCCGGGGTCAGGGTGACACCCAGCTCCTTCGCCACTTCTTTGACCAGCAGGGGGTGGAAACCTTCATTTTCCCTTCCGTTCATCAGGATAACCGAATGATCTCCAGCACTCTCATCCGGAAGCAGCTGGAGAACGGTGCCATCGAACTGGCCAATTCCTTCCTGGGATACTCCTTTTGCATTCGGGGAAAAGTGGTCCGGGGAAACAAGATCGGGAGAAACCTGGGGTTTCCCACCGCCAACATCTATCCGTCGTCCCGTAAGCTCCTTCCTCCCTATGGAGTGTACTTTGGAACTGGCAGAATAAACCAGACTTTCTTTCCTGCCCTCATCTATACCGGAACCAAGCCCACGGTGGAGCAGGATTCCCGCCGGATCGTAGAAGTTCACCTCCCCGAAAGGAAAAATATCATTGTAGGTTCAATTGGCACTGACGAATGAAAAAAAAGTCGAAGTTATAGACCTGTTTAAAACGCATGACGGCGATACCGGCTCACCGGAAGTCCAGATTGCCCTTCTCACCGAACGAATTCGGCAACTCACCGAGCATCTGAAGGTCCATTCCAAGGATTTTCATTCCCGACGGGGACTTTTTATGATGGTTGGGCAGAGAAGAAGGCTCTTGAACTATCTGAAGAAGTATCAGATGAATCGGTATTATTCGATTCTCGAAAAATTATCATTGAGAAAATAAGGGGAGGTTGTTGACTATAAACAGAGCGGAAATTGAATTTGGAAAGACAAGTTGTATCGTCGAACAGGGGAAGCTGGCAAAACAAGCTGGTGGATCTGTCCTGGTTCGTCATGGAGATAAAACGGGAAGGAAGACCGCGGACCGATGCCATTCTGAGCGGACGACTGATTGACCGTTCGATCCGTCCCCTGTTCTCACCGCTCTTCCGAAACGATATTCAGGTGGTGGCCACCGTTCTCTCTGTCGATGAAAATAATCCACCAGAAGTTCTGGGTATCATGGGAGCATCCTTAGCTCTCAGTATCTCGGAAGTTCCCTTTCAAGGTCCGATCGGTGCGTGCCGGATTGGAATCCTGGGAGACGATTTCATCATCAATCCCTCGCTGGGACAACTAGTTTCCAGTCGGCTGGATATGATCATGGCGGGATCCGAGCAGGGAATCACCATGATCGAAGCCGAAGCAAAAGAAGTCTCAGAAAAAGATGTCACCCAGGCCATGAAAATGGGGTATGAACACATTCTCCGGATAATCGTCTCTCAAAAAGACTTAATGACGAAATGGGGAAAACCCAAAATAACAGTTCAGCCTCCCGTCCACCTCGCGCCCATGGAAGAGTGGGTACGTACTCATTACCAAGATAAGGTGAAGGAAGCCGTTTCCATCCTGGAAAAAACCGAACGACAAAAAACCCTCTCCGCCCTTTACCAGGCGGCAAAAGTAGAGGTGCAAAAACAGTTTGAGACCAGGAGTGGTCTGGTCTATATCTGGGAAACCATCAATGAAGAACAGATCCAGGATCTCCTTTTTACCACTGGTGTGAGACAGGATGGAAGACGTCCAGACGAAATTCGACCCATCGAATGTGAAGTTGGAATCCTTCCCCGTACTCATGGTTCGGCCCTTTTCACCCGGGGTCAGACCCAAGCACTGGTTGTCACCACCCTGGGTGCCACCAGCGAAGGGCAGAAGGTTGACGGGCTGCAAGATGAAGAAGCCAAACGGTTTATGCTTCATTACAACTTCCCACCCTACAGCACCGGTGAAGTGAAACCGATGCGGGGTCCGGGACGGAGAGAAATCGGTCACGGTGCTCTCGCCGAACGAGCCCTGGAGTACTTCCTCCCACCGGAAGCAGAGTTCCCCTACACGGTCCGGTTGGTTTCGGAAATCTTGGAGTCCAATGGTTCCTCTTCTATGGCTACCGTCTGCGGGGGAAGCCTCTCTCTGATGGACGCCGGAGTACCGATTCGCAATGCCTGTGCTGGTCTATCGATTGGATTGATGCAAAAGGGAGAGAAACAGATACTCCTGCGTGATATCCTGGGTTCCGAAGATCATTTCGGGGAGATGGATTTCAAAGTGGCCGGGAGCCGAAATGGAATCACCGCCATCCAGTTGGATATCAAAAACCAGGGACTGAGCTGGGAAATCCTGGATAAGGCCCTCTGGGAAGCCCATGCTGGACGGTTGCACATCTTGGACATCATGGATGCCACCATCAATAGCTCACGGTCCGTACTCTCCGGCTATGCCCCGAAAATCGAGATTCTGGAAATCAATCCCGACCGCATCGGGGCAGTGATCGGACCGGGTGGAAAAGTCATCAAAAAGATCATCGAGGAAACCGGTGCCACCATTGACATCCAGGATGACGGAAAAGTCATCATCTTTTCCCGGAGTGAAGAGGGAAGAGAAAAAGCGATGGAAATGATTCGAAATATCACCCAGGATGTGGAAATCGGAAAAGTCTACCTGGGTAAGGTCACCCGGACCACCGATTTCGGGGCATTCGTGGAAATTTTTCCCGGCCGGGAAGGTCTCTGTCACATATCCCAGCTCGCCCGGGAAAGAGTCCGGAAAACCGAAGACGTGGTGAAAACTGGCGATGATCTTCTGGTCAAAGTGATCGGCATCGATTCATCAGGCAAGGTTTCCGTGAGCCATAAGGACACCTTAACCGATTCATCATCGGATCCGAAAACCCCATCTCACCCCAAAGAAAGATTCCATCGTAACCCGAGAAGAGAGTAGCCAACCATGTCCGTTCCAGGCACCATCAGAGGAATGAAAATGGTCTTGAGATTCTTTTATGTTGTGTTTACTTTTTAACTTCTCACTACTCGCGACTCACTACTCACGGTATTTTTGGGGTAGTCGTCCGGTTTTCTTGTGATATCATGCTTTCAAAAAAAAACAAGGTTATTCTCGTTACCATACTGGTTATTTTTTCCGTTTACTCATTTCTGGCACTGGCGTCGTTTGATGTCGGAATATTAGGGGAACTGATAAAGAACGCCTTTCTTTTTCTCTTTGGCGTTGGTGCCTACATTCTCCCTTTTTATATCGCTTACCTTTCCTATGAAATTTATACCTTCCAGCATCCCGGTCGATTCCGGAGTCTCAGCCGAATCACCGGGATCACCCTCTGGTTTCTCATCTTTCTGACCATCAGCCAGTGGAAATCATCAGATTCCAGCTTTCGTCTGAACACCGGTGAATTTGGGGGGTGGATGGGACTCTTCTTGTTCCGGCTTTTGAATACCTATTTAGGAACCACTGGCATGTTCCTGGTCCTTCTCCTTCTTTCTTTTGTCAGTACCTTCATCATTGGTGAAGGGAAGTGGGTCTGGTCCTGTTACTCTTTCTTCAAGGGATGGAAAAAATTTCTTCCTCATCTCCCCACTCTGGAACCGGAAGAGAGCGAATCCGTCATATCGACCCCTTTCCCGAAAAAGCGAGAAGTTGATCACCCCCGTATCAATACCGTGACCGTTTCTCCTTCCCCAACGGTGAAAAAAGAGAATACCCTCTTTTCTGACGAAGGGGAGATATTTGAGACCGATGACCTGCATCCGTCCCCTTCAGAAAAATCAGCACCCGTCAAGCCGGTTCCCGAAAAACGAAAATCCCTCTCCTTTCCCATCAAAAAGAAAATCACCCTCAAGGAAGGGAAGGGGTGGAGCTTTCCCGATACCGGCCTTCTCAAAATGTATCCCGGGCGAGCCGAGAAAGTCACCCGGGAGGAGATCACCTATGGAATCAAAAAATTGGAGCAAACATTTATCGAATTCAATGTTCCCGGTAAAGTGATCAACGTCCGGGTGGGTCCCACCATTACTCGTTATGAATTCCAGCCGGCCCCGGGAATTAAGGTCAATAAAATCGTCAGCTTGTCCAATGACATCGCCCTGGCCTTCGCCACCGCCGCAGTTCGCATCGAAGCCCCCATTCCGGGACGATCTGCAGTAGGAATTGAAATCCCCAATGAAAACAAAGAAATGGTGGCGATAAAAGATTTATTGGAAACCGATCTGTTCCTTCAGGATTCCTCACCGCTTTCCATTGTCATCGGGAAAGACGTGGTGGGCAAGCCCCTCATCTGTGACCTGCGAGACATGCCCCATCTTCTCATTGCTGGTGCCACCGGATCCGGGAAGAGTGTCTGTATCAATGTCATTTTGGCCAGT
>JAPLGF010000055.1 GCA_026390275.1 Candidatus Atribacteria bacterium | reverse complement strand
GGAGGGATCACTTACTATGTGGTTTGAATTGATTGCCTGCGATATTTTTGTGAGAGAAGTATCATATTATGTCGCAACTTCTCCTCATGCCATCGATATGACCTTTTTGGAGAAGGGTTTGCATGAAAAACCGGATTATCTCCGTCAAGGGTTACAACAAAAAATCGATCAGACGAGTTCGCTCGAAAAGAAATATGACGCCACACTTTTAGCCTATGCCCTGTGCGGAAACGCAACTCAAGGGTTAATCGCCCGGGATATTCCGGTGGTGATTCCCAAAGCTCACGATTGTATCACCCTCTTTCTCGGTTCCCGGGAACGATATATGGTGGAGTTCAACGAGAAACCGGGAACATATTACTATACTCCCAGTGCCATTGAACGAGGATATACGGTAGGGGCAGAAACATCGTTGAGCAAGGAGAAAAAATACGCGGAATACCTGGAAAAGTATGGAGAAGATAATGCCAAGTATCTGATGGAAATGGAAGATGGTTTTACGAAAAATTACTCTTATGCAGCATTCATCGATCTGGAACCATTTCGTTTTCTCAATTGTCCGGAACGAGTCAAGGAGATTGCCCGGAATAAGTCATTGGAGTACCGGGAATTACCCGGAAATTTGTGTCTGCTTCAGGAACTGGTTTATGGAGACTGGAATGAAAATAAATTTCTCGTTCTCCAACCCGGGCAAAAAATGGAAGCGTCAAATGATGAACGGGTCATTCATGCGGTGGAGTGAACGAACCTATCACAACGATCTTTTAGCGGGGAAGGGGCAAGATTGTATACTATCGTTGTGATAGGTTGCCTAACACAATAAATCAACCTATGGTGTAAGACAAAGAAAAGAATGGTTGTCTATTACTTGTTTGGACAATCGGCCGGGCAGGTCCCCTGGGTACAATTCACACCGGGTGTTGCCTGGATGTCACCGCTCGCAGCGCAACTGGTGCAACCCGTGGGATTGCTGTATGGGAATGATGCGCATGGTCTCTGACAATTACTGCAAGGGCAGGTGCCGGTGCCGAATCTGGTGCATCCAGTGATAGCGATGACAACGAGCAATGCCGTTAAAGCAAAAATGATCCATTGGTTTTTTTTCATTCTTTGGATTTCTCCTTTGGTCTTTTTTATTTCACCCACCTGGTTCTCGTATTCACCCGCGGGGTGCTGAAAGGATTATAAATGAGGATCTCAGATTCGTAAATCAATATTTAATATTAAAAAAATATACCATGGCCGTTTCTGGGGATCTTGGCTTGCAAAGCAAGGAGGAAAGTGATTTACTTGAAAATAAAATTTTACCGAACAACTTAACGAAAAAGGAGGAAAAGATGAATATATTCAAGAATATGATCCGCCTGTTGCTGGTGTTTTCGTTGTTATGCGCGTTTTTCATAATGGTTCCGTTTGCTTTTGCCGATGAAGCACAGGTCACCCTTCCCCCCCTCAATTTGAATCCCAGTCCCAGTCTCAGTACCGATCTCAATCTCAATCCTTCTCCCCCGGTGCCCTCCCAACCGGAAAGCAGTCCTTCCCTTTCTCAGATTCAACCGGGGAATGAAACTCTTCCCTCTTTTGAAAATTCGACATCTCGTGTCTATCAGGATCCGAAGGGGCTTTATACCATTACGTTTCCCGAGGGGAGTTCTCAGACACCCGGTGTTGATGAAAAAATAGCGATGTTTAATGTCCCCGACAATGGGAAGGTTTATATCCTGAAAGTGGAAAGTACGGAAGAAGCAAATGAGGGAGTGACGGATATCCAGGATGAAATGGTGAAGAGTGGAGCTCAAATGTTCGGTCAAAGTACATTGAATGCCAGTGGGAAACAGGGAAAGGTGATTCTTTTCTCCATGGATGGAAAGGCACTTTCTGAAATGACCGGACAACAATTTTCTGCTGTTCCCCACGCCATTCTCCTGACGTATTTTCCGGGAACTTCTTTGGCGATGATTATTGTTGTTCCGAAAGATTCCTATAAAAATGCACAGCCTTGGATATTAGAGATTTTGAATGGGGCCGTCTTTAAATAGCAAGTTAGCTACCATCATTCAAATGACGGAACAAAGTCTGCAGTCCTGGTGGAAGTATGGAGAATGAAATAAAGGACGATGAGAAAGAACTGAAGAGGTATCGTTTTGGATCCATAAATATCACTGCCATCGTAGCCATGATTACTGCGACGGTGGCAGTGACCAGCTTTCTCCTGAGTCTTCCGAGTTATTTTACCATCACCCTCAGTCAGCAAGAGGGAACAGTTTTACAGGGAGAGGTTATTTCCACCACAGTATCGATTCAAGGAACCTGGAAAGACCGTCAGCCCGTCAGTCTGAATGCTTCCGGGGGGCCAGCCGGGGCAGATTATGCTTTTGATCCCCAATCGGGTCATTCACGACCTGGTTTTACCTCTTCGTTCTCCGTCAAAACGGACCCCAACACTCCTGTCGGTCGGTATGACGTCATTATTACCGGTCTGGGGAGTAATGGGGAAGAACACACCAATAAATTTTTTCTCAATGTCAAGCCTGCTCCGGTAACCATCCAGCCTGGAACCGAGGGATCTCACCTGACTTCGGGAGTTGGCCAGATCGTTTTTCCCGCCAGTGTCTTCGATCTTTTTCCCACTCTGGGAAATCTGGGAGATGCGGATGATCTGGTGGTTGATGCCAAGTCTACCGAAAATCCCTATTCTGGGACCTATTGCACCAAGATCATCTATATCACGACCCGATCGGCGGATAAGGGATGGGCGGGAGTCTACTGGCAATTTCCTGATCCGGCATCTGAATACCGCCTGGATGGGCGGAATCTCATTGGAACATCTAAACTCTCCTTCTGGGCCAAAGGTGAGAAGGGGTTAGAGAAAGTGAAATTTATGGTGGCGGGAGCAACGACGGGAAACATTGTTCTCTCCAGTACCTGGAAGCAATATGTAATGGACCTTACCGGGAAAGACATGAGTAATATCAAGGGTGGCTTCTGTTTCGTGGTCAGCCGGGCTCTCAATCCCGACGGGGGTACTTTCTATCTCGATGAAGCCCGCTATGAACGGTAAGAGATACAGTGATGAGTGATTTTTCTACTTGAAATAAACACCCGTAATCAATTGACTCATCCAGGGTTGGGATTGAGAGTACTGATCCTGGGGTACTACGATGACCAGGATTGTCGTGGTTCCTGTGTACTTCACAATGAGCATCGCCCTGGATATCCCGTTTTCCAGTGAGCCGAAAAGTTTTACTTCTGCCTGGTGATTCCTGGCTGCAAGGAGAGTCTGCTTCTGAAACACCTTTTCAGCGGAGAAGCCGTTTATGGCATTATCCATTTCGGTATCGGAGTTAAAGGTGAGAATGGAGATTTTTCCGTTGTTTGGACTCCCATACAAAGCACCGTTTGGGAGAGCGGATAGAAAGACAGTCCCCGTGGGAAGAGGTACACCGAATCGTCCCTGGAGGTCAAGAAAGACAGGATTGGAAGAAGGGACTGGTGTTGGAAGGGGAGTGAGAGATGAGATGGGAATGGGGGTACCGGGAAGGGAAAAAGGAGAGGGTGTTGACACGGTTGGTTGTGAGGTGGTGGCGGTTACGGTGTTCAGAATGTTGGAAAATTCACCCTGTAATCGGTCAAATTCAGCCACACTCGAATAGAGGAGGAAGGTATAGACCTGATTTCCCATCATCGCAAAAGTGGATCTGGCTTTGAGTTGAATGGAGTTATGGGTAAAGAGGAAATCATGCTGGAGCGCAGGAACGCCATTCGCCATGGTCATGGGTCGGGTAGTGAGTGGAATATAGGTTGGGAATTCAGGTGCTTTCAAACGACTGATTTGCAGGAAACGGAAATAGTCCTCGATTGTTGTTGGCGAGGGAAGATTTTCTAAAAAAACCACATATTCTGCCATCACGATTTTTTGTTCATTGGGAAGCTGGTAATAAGCAATCTGAGCCGGATCAGTCGGGGGAACCTTCACCCATCCCGGAGGATCAGGAATAACAAAGTTTTGGAAGAGTGGGGTTTGCTCAACCGAGACGGGAGTAGGGGCAAGAGAAGCCAGAGGTGTCGGTTGGACACTCGGCTGGGGTGAAAAAGAGGCCGGTGTTGGTGAGACCTGCTCCGGTGTTGGCGTACCAGCAACTGGGGTCGGTGACGAAGAAGCGGGAGTGATCTCCGGTGAAGGACTGGCCGGCAAACTGATCGCTTCTGGCCCAATGTTACTCTCACAACGAGTTTTGTATTGGAGAGCCATTGTATTGTTGGGGTCTATTTTGAGAGCCGCCATGAATTCAATATATGCATCCAGATAGTTTCCTTCTTCAAACAGGGTAGCCCCCTTTTTCAAGATATTTTCTATTGAAGGAGTCACCTGATTCGTTTGTTGGGCTAAAATCAGCGATACGGTAAAAAGTAGATGACAAAATATGAGTACGAAAAAAAAGAATGTTCTCCAATGCTGGTATTCAAATCGATCCCTCATGCCTCGATCTCCTTCCTATCCGGGTAGATCCCCATGCCAGCGCAGATAGGAGGGTTTACCCTTTCTTTTTGTCTCTTTTTATCTTACGCCACAGGCTGTTATTTTCAGGGTAGTAAAAACGAAATATTTTGGGAATCCTATTTATGGAATATTGTAATGATTAGAGGCAAAAAATAAAATCATTTTCGGGCTAGGCCCCCCATGCCAGTTCCTGATTTCCTTAAACTATTCACG
>JAPLGF010000161.1 GCA_026390275.1 Candidatus Atribacteria bacterium | reverse complement strand
TCTCCCCGGGAACTGGTGAAAACCGGTCGCTCATTCCCGGATGTTTTGCTGGGAGCGGCTTTTGGTATGCTGGAGAGTGGTTTCTCTCGCCCTTTTGGGGCGGATGCCGATCATATCAAAGACGAAACGTATCTCAACCAGGGGATCGAGAGTGGGTTCAGTTTCTACACTCTCGACGCCAGTGAGGTGATGAATCGCCAGGCTTTTTTTCTTTCCGAGGTGGAGCTGGGACAGGCTTATCAGCGTCTTACCCCCGATCAACTCCAGACCTATAAGCGGTATATCGACAGAACAATCCGCCTGAATGATGATTTTCAGATTGGTTTTCTGGAAAATCGTCTTCTCCCCATCCTCCTGGCGTATGATCCGGTTCTTCACTTTGTTGAGAAGATGAATTCTATTCTGGACGAGAGATGTCCCGTATATGATCTGGAAATCTCGATGGACGAGGGCGATGCCCTGACCTCACCAGAGGCGCACTTCTTTGTAACCGAGGAACTCCACCGGAGAGGAATCGATTTTCAGAGTGTTGCCCCCAAATTCCCCGGATCGTTTGAAAAGGGGATCGATTATGTGGGAGACACCAAAGAGTTTACCCGCAGTCTCCGGAAACATGCCATGATCCAGCGTATGGTCGGCGGTTATCGTTTGAGCCTCCATTCCGGGAGCGATAAGTTCAGTATTTATTCTGTTTTTAACCAGGAAACGGAAGGTCTTTTCCATCTGAAAACCTCCGGAACCAGCTGGTTGAAAGCTCTTGAAACGGTAGCACGCCATGACCCGGAACTCTTCCGTAAAATTTATGATCTCAGCCGGGTGGAGCTTCCCGAGAACCGCAAGGCCTATGTCATTTCGGTCAGGGAGCAAGATATTCAATTGGACCTGGAATCCATCCCCGACAAGAAACTTCCTGACCTTTTCCAGAATGACAAAGTCCGTCAGCTCCTTCACATCTCCTACGGTTCCATCCTCCGGGATTTCCAGTCTTCGCTCTATCAGATCCTTTTCTGGGAAGAGGATGACCATTACCACCTGGTGAAGGAGCACATCGGAAAACACTTGGAACTTCTGCTGGGAAAGAAGAAACGATAGAGCGGGGAAATTTACTACTCACACCAATCTCCCCTCACCCTCAACAAAACGGGGAGAGGGTGAGGGGAGATTTCTTGAGGATGGCCATTTTAAGGTATAGGTGAATATCTTTTCCAACTCAACAACTTAACAACTCAACATCATTTTCAGGGTAGATCGAGGAGGGAATCAACGTCATGACCTATATTGAAGAAATGTTTTCCGCCCAGGGGAAGATTGTACTTTTCACTGGCGGTGCCGGGATATTGGCTTCTGCGTTAGCGAAAGGATTAGGGAATGCGGGAGCGACCATCATTTTGACTGATATTGTTCCTCTTGAAGAATCGGAGGAAAGTTTACGGAAGGATGGGATTTCGGTTCGTAATTATATGATGAACGTGATGGAAAAGGAGAATGTACAAGAGACCGTTCAACGTGTGATCCAGGAATTCGGACGGATCGATGTACTCATGAACGCTGCCGGAGGAAACCGGAAAGAAGCCACGACATCGGATGAGATTTCCTTTTTTGATCTCTCCATGGAACCGCTGGAAAAGGTGGTTCTCCTCAATCTGTTTGGGGGAGCGGTCATTCCCTCGCAGGTCATCGCACGCCGCATGGTCGAACAACCAGAAGGAGGATGCATCATCAATTTTTCTTCCATGGCTGCGTTTCGACCCCTCACCCGTATTCTGGGCTACGCAGCGGCGAAAGCAGCGGTGAGCAATTTCACCCAGTGGCTGGCGGTTCACCTTGCCCAGAGCCATAGTCCCAAAGTACGGGTGAATGCCTTAGCTCCGGGTTTTTTTTCCACCAAACAAAATAAGTACCTGCTCTATAGTGAAGAAGGAAGCTTGACCGCTCGCGGAAAAGCAATCATTTCCCACACCCCAGCCGGTCGTTTCGGGATTCCGGAAGACCTCATAAGTACTGTCCTGTGGCTCATTTCACCGGCTTCCGGTTTTGTGACTGGAGTGGTGGTGCCAGTGGATGGGGGCTTCAGTGCCTTTTCCGGAGTGTAGAGATGAGGGGGGACCTTACACTGGCGGTTGATATCGGGACCTCTTCCTGTAAAATTGGTGTGTATGACCGAAAAGGGGAGTTGCTCTTTGCTGCCAAGCGGGACTATCCTTCCTTTTCGCCTCAACCGTCTTTTGCCGAGCAGGACCCCAAGGATATCCTTCGGAACATCAGCGAGGCGGTCAAGGAAGCAGTGGAGCAATACACTCCCCATTCTTTTGCTATCCTTGCTTTCGATACCATGTTGCACAGTACCATCTTCATCGACCGGGAAGGGAATCCGCTCTATCCGCTTCTCAACTGGATGGATACCCGGAGTGCCGGGGAAGTGGAAGAGCTACAAGGAGAGTATCAAGCTCACGGTTTTTACTTCCGCAACGGAGTCCCTCTCCATACCATTTACCATCTTCCCCGTGTTTTCTGGTTTAGAAAAAATAAACCACATATTCTCCATGAAACCTGGAAGGTCGTGGCCATCAAGGACTGGATCCTGTGGAAGCTCACCGGGGTTCTCCTCTGCGATTATTCCACCGCCAGCGGTACTGGTTTTCTGAACCTTTCTCAATGTGAATGGGATGCGGAAATCCTGGAGATGGCTGAGTTTCCTGTGGAAAAGCTCCCGGAGCTCTGCGAACCGGAACACGTTGCTCCCCTACAGGATTCGGAATTCCAAAGGGAAACCGGGCTTCCGGTTGCCCTTCCCGTGATCTGGGGGGGGGGAGATGGTCCCTATGCCAATCTTGGGGAAGGGATGTTTCACCAGGGCGAG
>JAPLGF010000263.1 GCA_026390275.1 Candidatus Atribacteria bacterium | reverse complement strand
TCTGTATTTTGATTATTCTGGTGATGATTTTCTGTTTCATCACTACTGGATGGGCAGAAGGAAATGTACAGGATTCGATTGTGAAAGTGTATGCGGTGTATGATGCGCCGGATTATTATAATCCCTGGAATATGCAGGGTCCGCAATCGGTAACGGGTTCGGGAGCCATTATCCAGGGGAATCGTATCCTCACCAATGCCCACGTGGTGAGTGATGTGACCTTTCTGCAGGTACGGCGCCACGGCGAGACGCAGCGGTACCCGGCCCGGGTCGTTGCCATCTCCCACCAGGTCGATCTGGCTCTCTTAGAAGTCGATGATTCCACCTTCTTTCAAAGGGCGCAGGCTTTAGAAATCGGAGAGCTCCCGGAAACCCATCAGGAGGTTTATGTTTATGGATTCCCCATGGGAGGAGATACCCTCAGTATCACCAAGGGAATCATCTCCCGCATTGAGCATCAACCCTACGTTCACAGCTCCATCCCCTTCCTGGCCGGCCAGATCGATGCCGCCATCAACCCGGGAAACAGCGGGGGACCGGTGATTCTGGATGGGAAGATCGTGGGGGTGATCATGCAGGGGATTCCCAACGCTCAAAACATCGGTTACATGGTTCCCGCACCCATCGTCACGCATTTTTTTGATGACATCAAAGATGGGAAATACGACGGATTCCCCAACCTCGGTATCACCATGGAGTACATGGAGAATCCCGATTTACGTAAAAAGTACCAGATGCCGGACACGCTCACTGGCATCCTGGTGACCGAAGTGTACCCGGGTTCGCCCGCCCAGGGAAAGATTCAGCCCGAAGACGTGCTCTTATGCCTCGATGATTTTACGGTGGCGAACGATGGAACGGTGGAATTCCGCCCTCAGGAACGGACGAGCCTCTCTTATGTGGTACAGAAGCACCAGATTGGGGATCCCCTGGCGGTGAAACTCCTGCGCAATGGGAAAGAACTCCCGGTCCAGGTCACGCTCAATACCTCGGCCGACGATACCTGGCTCATCTCCATGGAGCAGTACGAGGCTCTCCCATCATACTTTATTTATGGCGGTATCGTTTTCTCCCCGCTCACCATGAATCTTTTCACCATCTGGGGCCCGCAATGGTATGATAACGCTCCCAAGGAACTGGTGGCTCTCCTCTCTAACAACATTCCGGAAGTGATGGGAGAGCAGGTGGTACTCGTCCTTCGCATTCTCCCCGCTGACATCAACGACGGCTATCAGGATGTGGCCCCCTGGATCGTGGACAAGGTGAACAGTAAGAAGATCTGGAACATGAAAGATCTGGTGAAATACACCGAAGAGGATGATTCATCCCCCTACACCATCTTCGAGAATACCAAGGGACAAAAAATCGTTTTGGATCGGGAAAAAGTGAAAGCCAGCAAAGATCGTCTTTTTTCCGTGTATAAAATCCGGGATGATCGCTCTGCAGATCTGAAATTGTAGTGATGATTGACCTGCCTGTGCGTGGCACGCACAGGCAGGATGGTCTATTCACTTACTCCTTCTCATCAGAAAGAGAGGGGATGATACCTTTTACTGGTGTTTTTCCCAATGATGCCCCCAGAACTCGGAAGAAAGCAATCGCTCCCGTGAAGAGGGGAAGAAAAAAAGTAATGGTACGCCAGAAGAGGACGAACATCCCGATCCGTTCTGCCCCGGTGAACCGGACAAACACCGAGCCGATGGAGAGTTCCACCCCGCCACTCGCTCCGGGAGTGGGGATGAAACCAAAGATAAGATAGAGGGGAACCTGTTCAGCAATGACCTTCGCAGCCGGGATATGGACCCCCAGGGCGAGCAGGGCAAAGTACCCGACCGAGAAGAAGAAGATAAAGTACAAGGCATATCCAATGACATTCCACAGGAGATACCAGGGCTTCTCCCGGCAGAGGATACGAAACCCACTCTTGAAATCTGCAAAAAAATTCTTCACCCAGTCGATGACATCTTCATCGGTAAACTTCAGTTTGGGGAAACGCTTCCGGGCAAACCGGATTCCCCAGTTTACCATCCGGTACACTAAATCCTCCCGGTAAAGGAAGAAAAACAGGAGAAACATGAGAGTTCCATAAAAGACCAGGAATGAATAGAGAAGATTCAAAAGAATTCCTTGGAGTGTGAAACTAATCCCGAAGAAAAAAATGAGGATACAGAGTAAAATGAGTAAGGTGACCTGATAGAGAATCCCGCAAATAGCCGTGAGACTCCCTGCTTCTCCCCAGCTGAAACCGGAACGGTTCATCACCAGCATCTCTGCCGGGCTCCCTCCGGTGGCGGAAGGGGTCACCGCTGACATGAAATAGCAGGAAAGAACAGCGGTGAGGGCATTTCGGTAGGGGATTTTTTTCCCCCAGGCCCGGGCGGTGATTAAAAGGCGCATCGCATCGATGAACCACGCCATCACAATAAATACAACGGCTGCCAGCAGCCAGCCCGGATGAAACGAAGACAGGTCAATGGAAATACCGCGAAAAGAAAGAATAGCAAATATCCCGGCTATTGTCCCCAAACTGATAAAAAGCGAGTAAAGAATTTGTTTCACGAGCTTGTGGGTATTAAACGTTTGCCTTTCCGGCATATGCTTTCACCTGTGGGTGCCTTTATTCTTTGCATGAGAATATATTTCGTTGCTATGATACCATATTTCACTATTTTATCCGGAACAATTTTGTTGACCGATGCCTCGATAAGACCATGGCCCTGTAATAAAAGAAGATCAAGAAACGTATTATACTATAATGCTATAAAACCAT
>JAPLGF010000290.1 GCA_026390275.1 Candidatus Atribacteria bacterium | reverse complement strand
AAAACTCAGAATGACATTGACCATGGCAACCCAAAAACCTGCTTGAATGAGATCACGGCGTTTAATGGTCCGGTCCAGGAAAAAAAGCGGAAGGAACAGATTCACATAAATATAAAACATACGAAGAAAGTCTGCTCTCTCTCCCCAGATGAGGAGGGGCATAATGATGAGTGATTCACAGAGGGCGAGATTTCTCCCTAAAAGAGGATAGAGTACCAGAGGAATGGCGGAGAGAAGGGTCATATACCAGGAAAAACGAAGGGAAATGGCATTCAACGAAATGATCCCCACCACGGTGAGGATACGAATGAGGAGCTGGGAATTTTTTTCGTAAATTTCAGAGGCAAACTTCCTGATATAAAAAAATTCAAAAACGATGATGAATAAAATGATGATGGCGAGAGAAAGGAAAAGCGAAAACTCATATTCTTCACTGGCCATTCCGATGGCCTGCAATGCTTCAATATCGTTACTGGTGGCCACGTTTCCCTTCTTCAACAAAACCTGGCCTTTTTGGATCAATCTTTTCACCGGTTCAATCTCCCGGAGCATGCGTGAATGTTGGATCTCGGTCTGGATGACGTCAATCACCGCATTCGGTCGAAAGAAACGGGTGATCAGAATATCTAAAACCCGGATTTCCTCAATACTCAAATCCATCCGTTCGATTTCAGCGTTGGCTTCAAATATTTTTTCTTCTAACTTCCCCTCCCGGATCGGTTCGGTCAGAAACTGATCCATGGTGGTCAGGAAAATATTTTTTACATTCTCATAGTGATCATTGGATGCACTGATCATCCAACCAAAAACCCGGGGGGTAATCTTCCAGGTGCGACAAAATCCATCCTTAATTTCCAGGGTGATGGTGTTTGCCGGGGTTAAACGAATTTTTCCCAGTTCCTCGAAAAACCTTCCGTACTCCCCTTTCCCCTCTTTCACCCGTTTTTCATCAATCCGATAGACCGGCATCATGTTCATGAGAAGATTATTTTTCAATTCTTCCGTTGCCTTGACATCGACGATTTCTACGGTCTTAATGGCCATAATATCGCGCGGAATGATTTCCCCTTCGTAGATGACAATGTTACCAAGGGCATAGGACATCCAGAGGACCAGAATGAGAAGAACTCCATAGAGAAGAAAATTCCACAATTTAAAAGAAAGAAAAAGACGAAAGAAACGGATCAAATATGAAAAAAAAAACGGACTATGCGGTTTAAGTATCGCGATCTTTTTCAAATTTATCATAGGCTTGGATGATTTTTTGGACCAGGCGATGACGGACAACATCCTTTTCGGTGAGGTGGACAAAAGTTATTCCCGCAACATCGGGAAGGATTCTTTGTACCACCATCAACCCGGAATCCTTCCCGGACGGAAGATCAATCTGGGTCACATCACCCGTTACCACCACTTTTGACCCAAAACCCATTCGGGTGAGAAACATTTTCATCTGCTCAGGAGTGGTGTTCTGCGCTTCATCAAGAACAATGAATGAATCGTTGAGGGTACGACCTCTCATATAAGCCAGGGGAGCAACTTCAATGATGTCCTTTTCACTATATTTTTGGAAACGCTCCGGAGAGAGCATTTCATAGAGGGCATCATAGAGAGGACGTAAGTAGGGTTCGATTTTCTCTTTCAGGTCACCAGGAAGATAACCCAAACTCTCTCCTGCTTCCACTGCCGGACGTACTAACACGATCCGACTGACCTCTTTCTTCTGCAGGGCAGCACATGCCAGAGCCATGGCGAGGTATGTTTTCCCCGTCCCGGCTGGTCCAATACAGAAACATAGTTCCGATTCCCTCACTGCCCGAATGTATTGGATCTGTCCAGCTGTTCGTGGGCGAATGGACTTATGGAACGCCGTGGTGAGAATGGGTTGGGAATGATCCTTCCTCCACCAGACATCCTGGTTTTCCTGGAAGGAAGTGGCCATTTTCCGGAGGTCGTCTTCCGTAACTTCGGTTCCGTCTTTCAAAAACGGAAGGAGTTCATCCAGGAAATCATTCACTTGGTGAGGATCTTTATCCGTGGTTTTTCCCTGAATGATGAGACGGTCAGAAGAGAGATGAATTTCTACCCCAAACACATCTTCGATGGTCTGTAAATTTTTATCCAAACCACCGAACATCTTTTTAATTTGAAGGATTTCATCGCTTTCAAAATGATATTCAGCTGTATTCTGGTTCGAATCGGTGATCAAATGGTTCTATCATCCCACATTCAATTTCTGTTTGACCACTTCTGATACCATCTTCCCATCCACCAGACCCCCGGTCCGGAAGAGGACTTCTTTCATAATCTGGCCAAAAGCTTTATTTCCTTCGGAGGACAAGATGACCTGTTCCACCAGGAAAGCAACTTCCTCCCGGGACAAAAAACGGGGAAGGAACTTTTCCAAAACCGATATCTCCCGGCGAGCCGACTCTAAGAGATCCTGGCGATTCCCCTTTTCAAAATAAACCATCGATTCCTGCCGCTTTTTGATCTCTTTCTGGAGAAGAGAAACGATTTCTTTATCGTCCAGCTCCCCTCGTTTATCGATTTCTTTATTTTTAATTTCGGCAAGTACCAACCTGATGGCACCGAGCCGCAGATGATCATTTTCTTTGAGAGCCGTTTTCATCTCCTCACGAAGACGATCTTTCAGGGCTCCCAACTCCATACTCATTTCCGTTTTTTCCTCCGGGCAGCCGCCTGTGCTTTTTTACGTTTTTTTTCACTCGGCTTTTCGTAGTGCTCTCGCTTCCTTATTTCGGAAATGATTCCATTCCTCTGGCATTTCCGCTTAAAGCGTCGCAATGCTTCATCAATGCTCTCATTCTGGCCAATTTTAATCTCGGTCACCCAAATTCCTCCTTTTGTGAAATCCAAAGTGAAAAAATTATAGGCTATTCATATGGGAGTGTCAATGAAAGTACCCAAAATGAACTGTGGAGTATTCTTCATTCTTACTCCTTTTTTTGAACACCCACCTCACCTTTCCGGCCTGAATAGAGTATGATCATAAGGAGAAAGAAATATCCAGGAAGAAGTTCTACCCAATTGATATCATCGAATGGTTTTCCGAAAAAGGGGGTCGCATTATGAATGATGAAATAAACATAAATCTTGAGAGTTCACCGGAAGGGCAACCATCCCGGCCACCGGAAGTGCTGGGAGAAATTAACATTGCTCCTGATATCATTGCCACATTGGCCGGTATCACCACCATGAAAGTACCCGGAATTACCGGAATGGCGGGAATCCCGGCTGCTTCTCTGAGTACCATCATGGGGAAGCGAGAAGTGAACAAGGGAGTCAAGGTCGATATTAAGGAAAAAACCGTCAGCCTGGAAATTTCTATTGCCGTCGATATCGATACCACCCTCATCGAGGTCGCGAAAAATGTGCAGCGAGAAGTAAAAAACGTTATCGAGACAAAAACGGGTATGACCGTGAGTCGAGTAGATGTGAATATCCGGGAGGTATCATATAAAGAGAAAGAGGATGTTTCTGCCCAAAAAGAATGAGACAGTCATGCCTGAATCTGGCATGACTGTCTCATTCTCATCCCTGTCATTCTTTTCTTTTTTTAATCTTACACTGCAGGCTGATTTTCGATCAAAACGTGATGTGATCCCGAATTTTTTCCAGCTTTTTTGGGCCGATTCCATTCACCTTGAGGAAATCTTCACCATTTTTAAAGAGACCATTTTCTTCTCGATAGGTGATGATTCGTTGAGCAATCACGTCACCAATTCCGGAAAGAGTTTTGAGCTCCTCTAAGGACGCCGTGTTCACGTTGACCGATGACGGATTGGCCGGGAGATCGTTTTTCTTTCCGGATGGAGGAAGGGCACTGGCCAGGGTGGAAAAATTACTGGTGAAGGTTCCTTTCTCCGGTGGTGAAGTTGATACCACCAATCGCTGCCCATCCTGGAGGGGAGCTGCTAAATTCAGTCCCGAAAGGTCAGCTCCGGGCTGGCTCCCACCCGCCATTTCAATGAGCTCATAGACTCTCATACCTCCAGGAACCCGAAACACTCCGGGCTTTCTTACTTCCCCTTCGATTTGAACCACAATTTCGGTGTTGGGAGTGGGTGAAGACCCGGGAATCCGATACACAAAAACCCGGCTTAGAAAAAAAATCAGGGAGGCAAAAACAGCCCCCACGAGAAAAAACAGAACGATCTTTTCCTGGCGCGTCAACTCCATAGTTCCACCAAAAAGAAAACCCTGAAAAGAACAGTCTAGGCGTAAAATTAAGAAGAGTATAAAGAAAAACCAATAACCATCAGACAACCATGCTACATCAGAAAAAGGCTGATTTTCATTACTCTGGTGGTGCCAGCAACTGGCATGGTTGTCTGATGGTTATTGGACAACGATGTTAACCAGCTTGTCAGGAACATAAAAACGTTTCAGGGTACGCTTGCCCCCCAACCAATGTTGAGATTTCTCATCTTCTTGCACCAGCGCGAAAACCTCTGCCTCGGATGCTCCTCGTTCAATAGCAATTTTACTCCGGACTTTTCCATTGATCTGTACCACGATTTCCACCACCTCATCATGCATTTTACTCTCATCATGAGAGAGCCAGGGGGAAGTGGTGAGGAGGTTCGTCTCACCCAATGTCTTCCATAACTCTTCGGTGATATGGGGAGCAACCGGATTCAGAAGAGAAACCATGGTTTTTGCGACCGAAATGAGTACGGATTTTTCCTCCGAGTGTGCTCCTTTTTCCTGGAGGAATCGGAGATAATCATTTATCTCATTGAGCATCTCCATAATCGAACTGATGGCGGTATTAAAATGAAAGCGCTCCCGAATATCGGTATCCACCTTATAAATTGTTCGATGAACGAGTTTTTCTAGCTCCCCGGTCTTCTCCTTCACCAAAGAAACACTGTTGTTGACCGGGAGGTTTATGATATCGGTAATGGTTTTCCAAACCCGGTTGAGGAAACGATGGGCACCTTCCACTCCCCGATCTGACCACTCCATATCTCCTTCTGGAGGACCGGCGAAAAGGATGAAGACCCGAACGGTATCCGCTCCGTATTTCTTAATAATGTCCCGGGGACTCACCACATTCCCCTTGGATTTTGACATCTTGGCCCCGTCTTTGGTGACCATCCCCTGGGCAAAGAGATTGATGAATGGCTCCTTAAAGGCGACCAGTTCTAAATCATGGAGTACCTTGGTGAAGAAACGGGCGTAGAGGAGGTGCAGAATGGCATGTTCTACTCCCCCGATGTATTGATCGACCGGCATCCAGTAGTTCACTTCCTCAGGGTGGAAGGGCCGGTCGGTACTCCAGGGGGAACAATACCGGAGATAATACCAGGAGGAACACATAAAAGTATCCATGGTATCGGTTTCTCGCACTGCTGGTTCACCACAAACCGGACAGGTCGTGTGGACGAACTCTTCGCACCGGGCTAATGGAGAAGGACCACCGGGGAGAAAGTCGACATTTTGCGGAAGGAGAACGGGAAGGTCTTTATCCGGTACCGGTACTTCTCCACATCGTTCACAATAGACGATCGGAATAGGAACTCCCCAATACCGCTGACGGGAAATGAGCCAATCCCGCAGACGATAGGAGACGGTTCCTTTACCAACATGCTTTTCCTCCAAGACATCAATGACCCGTTGTTTCCCTTCTTCTGACGAAAGACCATTGAACACCTCTGAATTGATCATGATACCAGGATCGGAGTAACACTCTCCATTCCCTTCTCGGTCCGGGGGTTGAATGACTGGCCGGATAGGAAGGTGGTATTTCCTGGCAAACTGGAAATCCCGCTCATCATGAGCCGGAACAGCCATTATTGCACCAGTTCCATATTCCGGGAGTACATAATCGGCAATCCAAATGGGAACTCTCTCTCCGCTTATCGGATTGATGATGTCCTTCCCAATCGGCATTCCCTCTTTGTCAGCGATATCCGAGATTCGTTCGATTTCACTCTTTCTGGCTATCTTTTCCCGGAAAACCTGGACTCGTGATTCATATTCGGAACCGGTGATCAGCTCATCAACCAGGGGATGCTCCGGAGCCAGCAAGAAAAAGGTCGCTCCATAGATCGTATCAGGCCGGGTGGTGAAGACGGTAATCTTTTTCCCACTATCAGGAAGAAGAAAATCGATGTGAGCCCCGGTACTTTTTCCGATCCAGTTTTTTTGCATGGCGAGGACTCGCTCTGGCCAGTTCCCGAGCGTCTCCATGTCTTTTAACAGATCTTCGGTGTATTGAGTGATTTTGAGATACCACTGGCTCAAACGCTTCCGGATCACCGGCGTACCACACCGTTCACAGTTTCCTTCCACCACCTGCTCATTGGCCAGAACGGTGGCACAAGAGGGACACCAGTTCACCAGTCCTTCTTTTTTATAAGCCAGGCGGTGTTTATAAAACTGGAGAAAGAACCACTGGGTAAACTGGTAATACCCCGGTTCACAGGTGATAATCTCGCGTCTCCAATCATAACTGATACCCAGTCTTTTAAGGACTTCCCGCATCCGCTCGATCTTATCGTGAGTCCACACCGCCGGATGAATCCCGTGTTTGATGGCGGCATTTTCCGCGGGCAGTCCAAAGGAATCATACCCCATAGGGTGTAAAACATTGAAGCCCTTACGGGTGAAATAACGGGCCACGACATCACCGATCACGTAATTCTTGACATGGCCCATGTGGGGGTCACCAGAGGGATAAGGAAACATTTCTAAAACATAAAATTTCGGGTGGCAGTCATCTCTTTCAATGGAAAAAACGTTCTTTTCGGTCCACGTCTTCTGCCATTCCAGTTCTATGGTATCAAAATCATAATTCTCACGCACCCAAGTACCCCCTATATAGAAAAAGCTCGCCCTTTCGGACGAGCTTTTCATTTCTGGTGGAGCTGAGGGGAGTTGAACCCCT
>JAPLGF010000141.1 GCA_026390275.1 Candidatus Atribacteria bacterium | reverse complement strand
TAGGCTAAAACCGAGCGTTTAAAATTCCGAAGCTGGAGGAGAACCAGCAGAAAGATCACGATGAACGCCACGACCATGCTCTGCCCCTGTTCAGTGAAGAAACGACTGTTGATGTTGTTCTGAATAATGGGTGACCCGGTAAGGGCGTAACTCACGGTGATGTTGCCATCGTCCGCCGGCATATAAACCTGGGAATCCAGAACCTGGTAGAAGATGAATTGGAACTCATCACCCAGTAACTTCCCCGTCACTTTTTCCATTTCGGTTCTCAGGGCGGCCATTTTTCCCCGCCGGCCTACTTCCTCCTGAGATTTCATAAGTTCATCGGCTAAGTACTGGGCCGTACTCTCATCCAGGGCCAAATCGTTCATGAGGATATTTTCCAGCTTCTCCTGGGGAGCATCGCTATTCCACCGGTTCAAGGCTTTCAGTACCTCTTCCCTCTGGAGTCCCAAATCACCGATTTGAAGTGAAGCACCTTTTACAATTTCGCTGGTCAACAGGGTATCTTTCAAGACAAATTCATTGGTCGGTTTCTGGATAAGGCTCAGAACCTGGGTTTTCACTGCCCCCCGGTTGTCAAGAGGCTGGTGGAGAAAAATCTCCATATCATCGACAATGCTACCCGCTAAATACTGTTGAGCTTCCGGGGAAGATATCGGGAGAACCTTCACCTTGTGAGGTCGGGAAGATAGAAAATTCTCTAAGGTTTTAATTTCTTTGTTCAGATTTTGAGTGGTGGTTTCCTCTGCCCGGCACTCGACAATGCTTTCATTTTCATCTTTACTGATTCGTCCTTCCACGTAACTATTGCCTTTGGCATAGAGCCAGAGGTTCCCGATTTTATCCGTACGGTCAGGGATTCCTTTATATCCCGGGCCTTCAACGGCTTCATTGAGGCTCATAACGAAGTTGGCAATGGATGATGAATCTTTAAAAGCATAGAGTTGTTCGCCAAATTTGGCAATTCGAACCATTTCCCGCAAGATGAAAGGATTCTTGACATTTTCGGTTTTGAGATAGACATAGTTATAATCTGAACCACCAAACCGGTTTTTAAAGTATTCCAAAAGGAGGGTGATGGGGTTGCTCGCCCCCATGTTCGCTTTCAATGTGGTTTCCACCTTGATTCGGGGAATACCAATCGCCAGAATGGCGATGATGATGATCATGACGATGATAACCGTTCTCTTTTTGTAGACGACAGAATGGTAGACAAAGTTGAGAAGCTTATTAATGGGAGAACGGGCACTCTGGACCTCCTCGAAATCAAAATGCTTAGGTGCTCTTTGGGGCCGGAAGATGGTGAGAAAAGCCGCTAAAGAGAAGGTGGCTAATACGAATCCGAAGATGATGCCCATCCCGGAATAGAAACCAAAGTCTGAAACCGGCCGGAAGGTGGCAGTGAGGAGAGAAAAGAATCCCCCGACGGTGGTGGCGGCACTCAGAAATATGGGAACCAGGACCCAGCTCAGGGTTTGTTTTATCACTTCTGTCCCATTATACTGTTGCCGGAAATCGTAATACCGGTTCATGAAGTGGATGCCATATGCCGAAATCAGGGCAATCATCATGAGGGGAAGGGCAGAAGAAATCATGGTGAGAGGGCGCTTCAATACCACGGCCAGACCCAGAATCCAGATGGAAGAAAATATGGAGATGAAAATGGGAAGTAATACCCCCTGGAAGGTTCGGAAACCCCAGTACAGTACGAGGAGTAAGACCAGGGCGGAGATGGGGGTCACCAGCATCATGGTTTTCCGGGAATCAGTCCCCATTTGTTTCGTAATAATCGGAAGACCGAAGTACACGATTTTCTGGGCGTTCCCTTTCAGGGGACCGGTCACTTTTTCCACTTCATCGATGGCTTTATATTCATCAACATTACTATGAAAGGAGATGGCGATGATGGTGGCTTTCCCATCTTCTGTCACCATTTTTCCCCAGATCAGTTCATCTTTTTGGAGATCACTCTTGAGCTTCTGGGCTTCCTCGTCAGTCTGCGGGAGGATCTCCACCACGTCTTTCACGTTAAAGCCTTCTTCCGTGGGGATGATCTTCGGCATGTTGGTGAGAGCGGAAACACTTCTGACAGCGGAAATCTTACTCACCGCATTCACCATTTGTTCCAGGGTCTTCATGCTTTGGGGAGTGAATAGATCATCAAACTCTAAGGCAATGATCATGGATTTTTTCTGGAAACTGGAAAATTTGCTCTCTAAACTGTTGTAGAAGGAAACGTTGGGGTCACTGGCAGGAACATACTTGGTAAAATCATCCTCGAAGCGCATGTTTTTGAGCTGGAACAAGAAGAAAAGCGTTACCACAATAGTAACGATGAAAATGGGCCAGGCATATTTGGTAATGAGTTCTTCAACTTTCTTCAAAGCCTTTCCTCCTTTTAAACTGACCGTTCAGTCGAAAATTTTCCCTATCATAACGAAGCTTTTCTCTTTTTGCAAGAACCAGGTGTTATTTTTTCCACATATTTTTATAGCAGCCCAGGATGCGGAGAAAAACAGTCTTGGTCCTGAGTTCGTCAACTGCTTTTTGATAACGATCTTCCAGCATGTTTCCTTCCCAGTCCACGTAGAAGAGGTACTCCCATGGTTTTCCGGGAATCGGCTTCGATTCGAGCTTGATGATGTTAATCGAGTGTTCGGAAAACACTTTCAAACACTCATACAGGGTACCCGGACGGTCCTGGAGGGCAAAAACACAGGAGATCTTATCGTTATCGAGGGAAGGACGGTGGAAACGGGAAAAGATGATGAAACGGGTGAAATTGCGAATCTGGTCTTCGATATCTTCCTCGACCAGGGTGAGGTAGTATTTCGTGATGGACTCTGAGCTCGTGATGCAAGCAGCTCCCATCCCAAACTCGGCGGTTCGCCGGGCTGCCTCTTCGGTGTTCCCAACGTTCATGATACGCTTCCGTTTCAAAGTTTCGAGGAAACGGCTGCACTGGGCGAACCCCTGCGGATGGGCAAAGAGGACCTCGATGTTATCCCGGGAGGTTCCGGGATAGAGGGCGAAGTGCTGGGAGACCTTGATGAACCGTTCCCCCACCACGGACACCTCCGGATATTCCAGGAGGAGTTCATAATTGCCGTGAATACTCCCGGTGATGGTGTTTTCCAGGGGTAAAATACCATGGGTAGCGTTACCCTTCATCACGGATTCAAAAATATGCCGGAAACTGGTACAGCTCAGGTACTGCATATCTCTACTGAACGTCTGGCGGGCGACCTGGGAGCTGAACGAACCCGCTTCCCCCAGGAAAGCCACCGTGATCACGACCGGTTCTTCCCCTGTTCCGTCGGAAAGGAGATTCTGCCGGACCTTTTTTCCTTCCTTCTGCAGGGTTCGTTCGGTCAGGATGCTCATGATCTCCAGGTCGTTCATGAGTTTCCGAAATTGTTCAGGATAAAGGCTCTGTGGTCCGTCGGAAAGAGCTTTTTCCGGTTCCGGGTGGACCTCCACGATCACTCCATCGGCTCCACAGGCCACCGCTGCCCGGGCCATGGGAATCACCTTCTCCCGCAGTCCGGTTCCGTGACTGGGATCCACGATGACCGGGAGATGACTCAAATCTTTCAATATCGATATGGCGGTAAGGTCAGCGTGTTCCGGGTGAGCCGTTCGATGGTACGGATCCCCCGTTCACACAGGATGACGTCAAAATTTCCCCAGCTCAGGATGTACTCGGCCGCGTTCAGGAGGTCTTCAATGGTGGCTGACATTCCGCGTTTCAAAAGAACCGGTTTCCCCAGGCGACCGACCTTCTTGAGGAGTTCGAAATTTTGCATGTTTCGGGCTCCAATTTGTATAACATCGGCATACTGAGCCACGGTGTCAGCATTTTCCGGACTGGTGGCCTCGGTCACCACGGGAAGGTCAAATTTCTCCCGGGCACGTGCCAGGAGTTTCAATCCCTCCTCTCCCAGTCCCTGAAAACTATACGGTGAGGTTCGCGGCTTGTAAGCGCCCCCCCGCAACATATGTCCCCCGGCTCTCTTCACGATTTCGGCCACCCGGAAGAGTTGGCTTTCCGATTCAACAGCGCAGGGACCGGCGATGACCACCAGGCTGCTGGCACCAATCTCCACTGAACCGACCCGGACGATCGTCCCTTCCGGACGAAACACCCGGTTGACGAGTTGGTAGGGGGTGTCCATCTCCAGCACTCTCTCGGTGAGAGAAGAATCGATGTATTGGGAAACGGGAAAGTTGTGTTCGGTAATCAGGATGGTCTTCTCAGTATCTATATAAAATGGTTTCCAGCCATTTTGAATGAGCCGAGTCTCGATGTCTTCCTTTTGAACCTTTTCCAGTTTGTTTCGGAATTGAACAATCACGACGCATGCCTCCCCTAACCCTTCAAAACCTGAACTTCAGTAGAAAATACCCTCATAAGTAGAGAATGTCAATAAAGCAAAGGTAAAAAAATGGGAATTAAAAAAATAATGGAATAAGTTCCTTCGTTTGACGATTCATCCCAGGAAACTGCAGGCGGCTTGCCGGATTTCTTCCCGGCATTCCCTACAATCGGCGATTTCTCCTTTCTTATCATATCCCCGGAAGACACATTCGCCGCTATATTTACAACCGAAGCCATCGAAGAAAAATCGGGTGGTGAGGATGATCCCATCGAAAAGCTTCTTCCCCTTAGTAGCTCCCACCGCCAGGAGAAAGCCTTTTTTGGGCTTCATTTCCTCTTTTAAAAGGTACTTTCGGGACCACAGTACCTGAATTCTATCGATCAACACCTTGAGAGAAGAAGGAAAAGCATAGAAGAAAACTGGTGAGCTCACCACCACCCGGTCTGCCAACAGTAAAAACTCTACCACCTGGCTCATATCGTCTTTTTGAACACAGTGACCGGTATTCTCACAAGAGCGGCATCCCCGGCAAAATCCCAGATGGAGTTGTGATGCCACAATCCGATTCACCCTATCCGATGGATTGACCTCCTGAAGAAAAGTATCCATCATCACCTCGCTGTTTCCTCCCCGCCGGGGACTTCCATAAATCGCGACCACCTCCATGATCCCCCACCCCCATGAATTGACGCTTGACCACTCCCTGTGTTTTTCCCTTATTACGTTATAATACCCCTAAACAAATAAATATCGGGGACAACTGGGGGATGACTCCCCTCATTCCTACCGCCTGCCGGGTGAGAAGATCAACCCCATCATCGGAGGAACGCTTTCGAACCTCCAGTAGGCCATTATCCTGGTCTCCCATTCGAAAAGTCCCATCGGTTTTTTGTTGTTTTCACCCCTACCAAGCAATACCAGGGAATGAAAAACCAGCTTCTGCAATGGTTCAAAGAGGTGAGGGTAAAGTGATCAACCGGGGGTTATTTCATATATTGGATGATGATCTGCATGTTCGTTTTCATCAGTTCAAGATAGGGTTGATCCGGATATCGACCTAAGGGATCAAGAATAGCTACTTTCATTCCCGTTTCCTGGGCCAGGGTTTCTGCTGCTTTTTGGTTCAGTTGCGGTTCAGCAAAAATCACTGAAATACCCAGATTCTTAATGGTATCAACCAGTTTCCGTATCTCTTTGGGGGAGGGCTCTTTCCCGGGGGTGTCTGCAATGACT
>JAPLGF010000083.1 GCA_026390275.1 Candidatus Atribacteria bacterium | reverse complement strand
CCGGAATCAATGTCCGGAATTCACGGAGAATCTTCACTGGTGTATCCTCCTTGGAAATGCCCTAGTTACCACCGACCCGAAAAATGATGTTGAGTTGGGAAAAGGCACTCTCCTCGACACTTCGTGCCACCCTTCCTATTTTCCCACATTTTTTCCGGTCACCACAAGATGATGACTGATGTTTAAGAGAAGTCAATGTTTGCGATGTCAGGCATATTCTTACACCTTTCATCTCCCAATCCCGGAATAGTTTTAAAAAGTCAATGGTTTAAAATGGTACATGTATTATATATAAAAACCTGATTCGGTTTGATTGTTTCCCATTTCCGGACAGGTCATCACCGGAGGAGGTTTATACCATGCGCAAAATGACTCAACAAAACCTGGAAAATGCCTATGCGGGAGAATCACAGGCTCATATGAGATACCTCATCTTCTCAGATGTGGCCGAGAAAGAGGGGAAATCAAATTTGGCCCGACTCTTCAAAGCCATTTCTTATGCAGAACAAGTCCATGCCACCAGTCATTACCGGGAGCTCGGCAACATTCAAAACAGTGCTAAAAATCTTGAAATGGCCATCAATGGAGAGAATTTTGAAGTAGAGGAAATGTATCCCGTCTATGAAAATACTGCTGCTTTCCAGAAAGAAAAAGGAGCAGAACGTTCCGCTCATTTTGCCTGGGAAGCTGAGAAAATTCATGCTCAGATGTATACCAGTGCCAAAAATGAGGCGGACAAAGGAAAAGACATGGAAATCGGGAAACTCTATGTTTGCCCGGTCTGCGGGTTCACCGTTCAGGGGAGTGCCCCTGACCAATGCCCGGAATGTCATACTAAGAAGGAACTTTTCAAGATTTTTTAGGAGGTGATTGTATGAAAATTTTTGGAGAACTTTTTCAATCAGCTGACTGGAAACAGGAAAAACATGTTCCGGTCATTGAGGGGCCTGATTCGGTCAAAAAGGGTGAATTTACTCATTTTTCGGTAATGGTGGGGAAAGAAATTTCTCATCCCAACACCACCGAGCACCATATCAACTGGATGGAAGTGTATTTCCTCCCCGATGGAGGGAAATACCCCTTTCAACTCGCGCGATTCGAATATATTGTTCATGGAGAATCTCCCGAAGGAGCCAATCAGGGTCCCGCCTTCACTGCCCCCCATTCCTGCTTTTCTGTACGACTCGATAAACCCGGAATCTTGTATGCCACCTCCTCTTGTAACATTCATGGCCTTTGGAAGAGTGAAAAAGAAGTTACCGTTACTGGTTGATAAAAAGATGCGGCCGAAATGGCCGCATCTTTTTATTTGAATTGAGTAAATTACCTTTTCAATACTTCTGGATTAACCAGGTTGGGGGGGATTGTCCCTTCCAGTGCCTTTATCAGGTTCTCTGCTGCCATGGTGGCCATTTTGGTCCGGGTGGCGTAGGAAGCAGATCCAATATGGGGAACAACCACCACATTTTCCATCCGCAGAAGATCCGCTTCCACCGCCGGTTCTTGTTCGAATACGTCCAGACCGGCACCCCGTATCCATCCCTCCTGTAATGCTCTTACCAGAACTTTTTCATCCACAATGGGACCCCGGGCAGTATTGATAAGATAAGCTTCTTTTTTCATCTGTTTGAGCTCTTTTTCTCCGATAAAATGATGTGTTTCTTTCGTAAGGGGAATATGAAGGGAAACAAAATCTGATTCTCTCAGGAGGGCACCCAGTGATTGGTATTCAACGTGATACTTCTCCTCTTCTTCCTGACCCACACGATTCATATCGTAATAACGCACGCGCATATCAAACCCGGATGCCCGCCGGGCCATGGCTTTTGCTATTCGTCCAAACCCCACCAATCCCAGGGTCGCCCCATGAACATCGGTACCCAAGAAGAGCAGGGGTTCCCATCCCCGGAATTTCCCGGTCCGAAGGTACCGCTCCGATTCATTGATTCGTCGAGAACAGCACATCAGGAGAGCCCATGCTAAATCAGCCGTGGTTTCCGTGAGAACGCCAGGAGTATTGGTAACCATAATTCCCCGTTGTGTGGCAGCATACACATCGATATTATTGTATCCGACCGCATAATTGGCAATAATCTTCAAGCTGTTTCCAGCGGCATCCATGATTTCAGAATCGATCGTATCCGTCAGAAGAGGGAGAATCCCGTCACGTCCCGCCACTTTATGGAGGAGAATCTCTCGTGGGAGCACCCCATCATAATCACTCACTTCCACCTGGCAGGACCGCTGGAGAATCCCGATCCCTTCTTCTGGAATACGTCGTGTGACAAATACATTTTTTTGCTTCATCATCCTCATCCTTTCTCACCAGGGAAAACTGTTGATTTGTTGATTTGAAAAAAGACCATCCCCACCGTTCCCTCCTTAGAAAAAGGGAGTAAGGGCTCACTCTTATAATTGCACGGGAGGAACAAGCGGGAAAAGCCGATTCCAGGCAGCAAGAAAGGTTCTCTTGGCATTGGCTACCACTAAGTCTGGATCTTCACCGGGGAGCGGCTTGACTTCAAAAGAAATCACTGGACGTTCAGTACTTACTGACTTTGAAAAATAATGGATCCGGAAAAGATTCTGCAGAAAGGCTACCAGTTCATTGACGTCATTTGCTCCCCCGGGAATTCCAAATCGGGGATGAAGATCTCCATAGACCGGGTGATTTTCGATCAAGACTCCGTTACCAATGTGAATATGCCCGATGAAAGGGGCAAGGAGCGACAAGGTGTAGAGCGATTCCTCGTGGAGGAGTGGGAGATGCGACAGGTCTACGATGAGGGAAAAGTGAGGACACCGGCTCTTCACTTTTCCTGCTACGTCTGCTGCATCGGGGGCAGGTCCGATAAGCGCTTTTTTGTCAACATCATGGTCAAATATTTCCAGATTCACCCCTAGGAGGTATCCATACTCCGGTGATTTTTTTTCCGCATAACGGCACAGTTCGATGAGTGAGTCCACCAGAAGGGCCTTCCCATTTTCCGTTTCTTTCTTTTCCGGATGGGGACCTGACAGGAAGGAAACGGAACGGGATCGCACGGCATAAGCTTTATCTATCGTTCCCTGGCATTCGCTCAATGCTTCTTGCCTTTCACTTTCATCCAGGGCATTTAAATTGAGTTTATGGGAAAGAATAAGAGGTTGTCCGGCCAGAAGGAGCTCCATTTTCGACACCTCACACATTTTACCGATGAGACCAAGGGTTTCATTCGGAAGAAGCGCACTTATCTCAATGGCCTGAAAAAATTCATCTTTCAATATATTTTTCACTGTCTCAACCACTTTTTCCTGAGTAGTGGCTTCGGGATAGGCCATAAAATGGATAACGCCCATATGAAACGTGTCATGCCAGGGATACATTTCCTTCCTCCTCTCTTCCTGTTCCAGTCTTTGAGTAAACAATTTTATACTACCAGACCCGCCGATACCATCAAGGGATAAAAGGTTCTCTTGTGGTTCTCAGAGGGAGCATCTGGATCTTCACCGAGAAGCATTAAGCTTTTTGCCTCCGGAGGTACATTTTGCCACCTGAGTTCGGGCGAGATATTATCCCCTTTACAGGTATATTTTACCGGGATAACTTTCCCTTCCACAATCCCGGGACTTGATAGAACCATTTTTTCCTCTGCCCATACCTGGTGGTGCATAACCAATACCAGTACACCCTCTCCAATAGAAAGAAAACCTCTTGCGATTTGAATATACATCGCATGCATCTTCCTCATTTAAATCGATCTTTTTATAATAAAAAACCGGTTTTAACGGTGCCTTAACATTTCAAAAACCAGCATAATCCCTAAGAAAGCAGCAACGATATACCCCAGGATACCCAGGATACTGAGCGACTTGAGATACTGATAATTGGTATAGATAAGGGAAGAACCAATCAACAAAGCCGCCAGGATAATACTAAGAGAAATCCGATTACTGATCGTATCCAACTTTCGATTCAATTCCTCCATTTCCTTGCTCTCAAACTTAAAACTAAATCGTCCAGAAGACAATTTGGTGAGTATATCATGACTTTTCCCGGGAAACTCTTCCACCAGCTTTTTCCAGTCCAAAGCAAAATTTATGGCTTTCCGGGTTAAATGATCAACACCCATCGAACGCGTGAAAACTCGTTTTAAAAACTTTTCCAAATAAGGGGCAATCGTAAAGTCAGGATCCAGCATCATTCCAGTTCCCTCTGCCACCACCAGTGCCCGCATCATGGAAGCAAGATGAGCCGGAAAACGGAGATTATTTTTTCGGAGAATATAAAAGAAATCAGTCACCAGGTTGTTGAAATTCATTTCTTTCAAATCAGCGGTAATATATCGTTCCAAAATTTCGTTGAGATCCATCCGCAGAGCAACCGGGGACCTGACCGGAGTCAGAAGGATGTCTTCCTCTAAAAGCGTGACCACCCGGGAAGCGTCTTTTCCCAGGGCTGCAATAAGTAATTTCACCATACTTTCCCTGGTTTCGCTATCCAGCGCCCCCACCATCCCAAAATCCAGAAAAACCAGCTCACCGGTTGTTTCTTTCACCATGAGGTTCCCCGGGTGTGGATCCACGTGAAAAAAACCATCTTCAAAAATCATCTTGAGAACTGCCATGGCCCCGCGTTGAGCCAGAAGTGGGCAGTCAATGTTTTCTAAGTGACATTCCCGGAGGCGAGTCACCCGAACACCTTCGATGAGCTCCATAGTGAGGACTCTCCGGGTGGAAAATTTTCGCACGATGTTCGGAATATACACCCCTTCTACTCCGGAAAAATTTTCCCGGAATTTAAGGGCATTCATGGCTTCGTATAAAAAGTCGGTTTCGCGAAGCAAATTCTTTTTAAATTCGGCGACTAATTCTCCCAAAGAAATTGATTCGGGAATAATCATCAATCGGTCTGCCAATCCCGAAAAATAGGTGAGAATTTCCAGATCGGCATCGACTTTCTTTTCCACATCTGGTTTTTGAATTTTTACCGCCACCTTTTGTCCGTCTTTCAGCACTGCCCGATGAACCTGGGCAATAGAAGCGGAGGCCAGTGGTACCTGATCAAATTCTTGAAAGACCTCTTCAATTTTCCCCTGAAGTTCAGTTTCTACTATTTCTCGAATCTGATCGGAATCCACAATAGTGGTATCATCCTGCAGTTTTTTTAATTCCCGACAGTAATCTTCGGATAAAATATCAATCCGCATACTGAGAATCTGACCGATTTTGATGAAAGTGGTTCCCAATTCTTCGAGAGCCATTCTCAAGTTGACTTGCGGTGGATTATTCAAAATGTCTTTACGTACCGGAGGGAAATTGAAACGCTCTAAAAGTGGAAAGCGACGAAAAAAAGAAGCAAACCCATATTTCGTAAAAACCCGGACGATTTCTCGAAACCGTTTGAAATTCCGGTACGAACGACGTTGAAAAAGCATCATGAAGTGAATCCCCCATTTTCTTAAAAATTATAAAAACAACAGTGTCAGACCCCCCTGCCAGAACCAAACCCTGGTTAGGGTCTGGGGTGAGTGAATATTTTCCCGGGAACATTGCACCGTGGTCCAGTATTGAATAAAATAAATACAAGGGGGACAAAAGCCCCAGAAAAGCTCAACTTAAACCAGCATCATACTATAAAAATCAGCCTGCAGCGTCAGATGAAAAAGAAAAAAGCTGATTTTCATTAATCGGTTGATGCCGGGAAATGGCATGGTGGTCTAGTCATTATACCGAAATATCCCATCGAAAACAAAAAAACGCCTATTAACGTATCATATACACTGGTAGCTTTTTTTTATTTTTGCCATTCACCGTTCACAATTTATCTTTAACTATCTGTTCTAAAAAGGAGGACCTCTATGGCCAGGGAAGACATTTTGAAAATTGAAAACAACCTGCAAAAAAAGATCCGCGTGGAAAAATTTAGTTTAGATCTTGATTTTATAGGAGCAGGTGAAAAAGCCAGACTTTTTCAGATGATGTACACCCATGGGCCGGGAAATGGAAAAATGATGCTTCTTCCCGTCGATCAAGGCATGGAACATGGACCGGTGGATTTTTTTCCCAATCCCCCGAGCCACGATTTTGAATTCCAGCTTTCTTTGGCGGAAGAAGGAAATTATTCCGGTATAGTATGTCACATCGGATTAGCAGAAAAACATTATAAGAGGTATGCCGGAAGGATCCCTTTGGTTCTTAAAATCAATGGTAAAACCCAGATCCCACCTGGTGATACCCCACTTTCTCCCCTTGATGCCACAGTTGAAGATGCCATTCGATTGGGAGCCTGTGCTATCGGGTACACTCTATATGTTGGCTCATCACGTCAGGACGAAGACTTCATTCAATTCATGAAGATTCGTATCGAAGCAAAAAAGTATGGCATGCCGGTCATTGTATGGGCCTATCCCCGGGGAAAAGCCGTCGATGCCAGTGGAGGGCATGATAGCCTGGCCATGGTCGATTATGCCGCCCGGGTGGCCAATGAACTCGGCGCCACCCTGGTGAAGCTCAATGTCCCGGATGACCCGAAAGAAGGACAATATGACCCGAATGGAAAGTATAAAAAATATAATGAACTCCTGAACCTGGATATGAAAGGTGCTCTTTACCAGATTGTCCAGTCTGCAGGAAGAACTGGAGTTTTGGTCTCTGGTGGAAGCAAGCTTTCTGACCAGGATCTCTTAGATAAAGTGAAAGCCTCGATGGAAGCGGGAGTGGATGGACTCATCTTCGGACGTAACATGTGGCAGAGAAAATACGACGATGCCTTGTACATGTCGAAACAAATCCTGGAAATCTTGAAAAACGTCTGATTCCGACTCCCTACTCGTCAAGAAGGACGCGCCCCCCTCCTCTATGGGGGAGAACAGAGGAGGGGGGCGCGTCCTTCTTATTATTCCTGTTTCTCTCTATCACACACCGGTGCAGCCTTCTCCGGCCCCAGTATTGATAGAAATATTTTCTCCCCGGAGTGCTTTCTGAACATCCTCATCCCGGGCAAGTATTTTTCTCCCAGCATCCAGAGAAATATTGAGTGATGCCACGATATTGGCCGCCTGCACCGCCCTGAGAAGGGGAAATCCATTCAGGAGACCCCACATGAACCCGGCATCGAAGTAATCTCCCGCTCCAATAGTATCTTTTACCTCCACAATAACTGACGAAACGTGGTAGGATTGGAATGGAGTATAGACGTCACAGCCTTTCTTACCCGTTTTTACGATCAGAACTCCATCCCAATCAGCATGTATCTTTTTAAAATCGGTTCCAATGAATCCCTCGATTTCAATCTCATTGGGAATAAAATAGTCGATTTCGGGGAGCAGGAACTGAATCTCCCGTTTCGTCGATTCTGTCCAACCCTCCGGAGGCCAACCGGTATCCAGGAAAAGAACCGTATCGGGTTTTTCGGATTTAATTTTTTGCACCAACGAAACCAACTCTGGTGAGCGAATCTTCTCACTCAGAAAATATCCACAAATGATAAGAAGATCGCCGGACTGAATGAAGGGATAAATCTGCTCAAAGTGGCTCATCGATAGCTCACTCTGAGCCCCTAAATCAGTGAGAAAAGTTCGCTCATGGGTCTCACGATTGGTGACCGCAACCGAAAGTCCTGTAGGAACCGACGGAAGTGAGAATAAAAAATCGGTGTGAATCGACCAGTTCTCATACTCCGATCGGATGTGAGATCCAAAAGAATCATCCCCAATGGTTCCAACTACGTAAACAGGAACCCGAAGACTTCCCAAAGCCAGGGAGACATTACTTGCCTGACCTCCCGGACGCATCGTGTAACCCGGAATGAGGAGCTCTACTCCCCACCTGGGAATGGCATTAATTTCTCCTAATATCAAATCCAAGCTGATATTACCGACCACGAAAATTTTCTTCATTCCTCTAAACTCCTGGGGAGTAATTTGGGTGACGATCATTGATAATCAGGTTTTTCTCATTGTAATTCATCATTTTCTTCTGTCAAATCATACATCATAAAAGACCCCCATACCTGCGCGCTGGCACCATCAAGGGAAGGAAAGAATTCCCCCTCCGGGGAGGAGTGAGGGGAGGGTGCCTTACCAACTCAACATTGTTTTCGGGGTAGCCCCAAAAAAAATGACCTGTGTTACAATGACACAAAGAATGGGAGGTAAAATATGGAAAGGATCTGTGATATTGGAATAATCGGTATGGCGGTGATGGGACAGAATCTCGCTCTCAATATCGCCAAAAAAGGATATTCGGTTGCGGTCTTTAATCGAACACCTTCCAAGACCCATGATGTCATGAAAAGAAGGGCAGCTCATGAAGCACTCAGTGCTACCTATAACATGGAAGAATTTATCTCGTTACTCCAGAGACCACGCCGGATCATGCTCATGGTCAAAGCAGGTCAACCGGTGGATGATATCATTCAAACGCTCACTCCCTACCTGGAAAGAGGGGATCTGATCATTGACGGGGGAAACTCGTATTTCAAGGATACCGAGAGGCGATATCGAGACGCCGAGTCCCACGGACTTCTTTTTTTAGGAACCGGTATCAGTGGAGGAGAATATGGAGCTCTCCATGGTCCCTCCATCATGCCAGGAGGGCATCGTGCCGGGTATGATCTGGTGAAAGACATTTTCGAAAAGATATCGGCCCAGGTGGACGACGGTCCCTGTTGTACTTTTCTGGGCTCGGGAGCCGCCGGTCACTTCGTAAAAATGGTGCATAATGGGATTGAATACGCCTTCATGCAAAGTATTGCCGAATGTTACGACCTGATGCGAAAAATATATGGTCTTCCAGCTCCCGAAATCGCCGACATCTTTGATGACTGGAATGCAACCGATGAATTGAATTCCTTTCTCCTCGAAATCACCGCTACGGTCCTCCGGAAACGGGACCCAGAAACCGGGAACTTTTTAGTGGATATGATTCTTGATGAAGCCGAACAAAAAGGGACCGGAAAGTGGACTTCCCAAGCGGCCTATGATTTTGGGGTACCGACCCCGGTGGTGAACCAATCAGTCATAGCCCGGACATTTTCTTCATTTAAAGAAACCAGGAACCGACT
>JAPLGF010000163.1 GCA_026390275.1 Candidatus Atribacteria bacterium | reverse complement strand
GGTCATATTCAAATCGGCATGTCCCATGGTTCTTTGAAGGGTGAAGACATTCCCCCCATTCCTCAAGTATAACAGAGCGAAGGAATGCCGGAGGGAGTAGGGGGTGACCGGATAGCCAAGGCGGTTACTATACTTCTTCATTTGATGAGACCAGCTATGACTTTTCATTTGCTCTCCATCATAAGAACAGAAGACCGGAATGGTGTCATTCTATGTGGTGAGTCGGACCCTCAATAACTTTTGAATATGGGTGGCAGTGATGGAAGAAATAGGGACGGTCCGGGGTGACTTTGGTTTTAGCAAGCTCTTTACGAATGGTAATTTCAAGACTCAAAAGATTAATATCCTTGGGGAGAAGTGATAATGCCTCCCCGGGACGGATTCCGGTATCGAGGGTGAGGAGAATTAAAAAATAATTCCGAAGACCCGGAAAGGTTTTTCTGTCGGGGAGAGTGAGGAGCTTTTTTAATATCTCCTCGGGAATGTTTCTTGCTTTCCCTTCATCCTTCCTTTCCTTAAGTTATGGTTATTATATCCAGCAATCTCCGGTCAGACAACTTCGTCAACTTTTGGGCTTTTTAGGATAGCTGCAACAACCACCTTAAATTATGGAGTGTTTATGCTAAATTAGCTTAGTGAAGAGACTATCAAACAGGTTCTAACCTGGTACACCCAGCGACCCCATTTTTCGTTTTTAGCGGATAGGGTTTCCCAATTTGTAATAGAATCAGCGACTTGCGCAGGTTCTAATCGGTGGTGGGGGGGGGTGTCACCCAGAGGCGCGCTGGCCTCACGGTAACACCCTTTTCCAAAGACCAGGAAGTCCCGGAGGAGTCGCTCCGGAAGGTGGTCCTAGGCCAAGAGGACTCCCTCCCTACCGCGACTGCCCTGGTACCCCGACCCCTTTCCCTGCCGCACCTCGATGATGATAGTGTTTTTGCCGACGATCCTCTTCTCGGGGATGGCTTCCCCATCTTGAATTCCCAAGATGTTTGTGAAATACTCTTTTTGAGACCTGGTCCTCCTGGTTGGTAGATGGTTTTCCAACAACTATTCCCACACCGGAAAGGCAATGTTTCAACCCTTACCCCCACAAATCGGGAAAGAACCAAAAATTATGACCAAATATTTTATATAGGTTTTTATGACAAAATTAGGGATTTTGTTCCGCATAATATGTTTGTAAGGGACACCGGAGTGATGCTTGGTGCTAAAGGTGAAATATGGATTGGCAACAGTGACGGAGAAATTTGCGTAATAGCTATTAACAATGAGTTGTCGCAGATGGCAAGGAGAATGGGAATCAGGCGGTGCTATCAACAGGGCGTTGGGGCCACCGCGAAGCGTGAATTTTGCAGGTGAGGGAAAAATAGGATATGGCAAAAATTAAAGACTTACCAAAACATAAAAGGCCACGAGAAAAGCTGTCTGAAAAGGGAGCGGAGAATGTAAGCGATGCTGAACTGTTAGCAATCCTTATTCGTACAGGTCGTGCCGGAAAAAGCGCTTTGGACATTGCCAAGGAAACTTTGAAAAAGTATCCCCTATCAAAACTTTTGGCCGTTACTAAAGATGAACTGACCAGCATTAAGGGATTGGAAGAGATCAAAGCCATTACTATAAAGGCAGCTTTGGAGCTTGGCAGCCGCGCGGTTGGTTCATTTAATGATTCTCTTCCCATCCTCGATTCCGTAAGAGACACTGTTGCCCAGCTGGCTGATTTGCGAGGTAAGCAAAAAGAATATTTTATGGTGCTGTATCTCAACGCCCGCAAGCAACTCATTCATAAAGAAACTATATCTATCGGCACATTAACGGAAACGTTGGTGCATCCACGCGAAGTATTTGAACCGGCCATACGCTACTTTACTTCTTCCATCATATTGGTGCACAATCATCCATCAAAAAACACGGAAGTGTCTGATGAGGATATCAGGCTCACTGAAAAATTGATTCAATCGGGCACGATTCTCGATATTGAAGTGCTTGACCATATCATTATTACCGATGGTGGTTATATAAGTTTTAAGGAGAAGGGATTACTTTTTTAGGAGAAACTTTATGTTACAATTTGAAAACATTGAAGCAATCGAAAAAAGACTCTGGAGTGCGGCGGATACGCTCCGTGCCAACTCTAATTATGCCAGCAATGAATATTTTATGCCGGTGATGGGGTTGGTTTTATTGCGCCATGCGTATAGCCGA
>JAPLGF010000240.1 GCA_026390275.1 Candidatus Atribacteria bacterium | reverse complement strand
AGTGCTCTTCTGGCTATCGGGATCAACCAGGAGGGATACCGGGAAGTCCTGGGACTGCAGAGGAGATGAGTGAATAAGAAAAAAGCGGGAGTGACTTTTTCCTCTGGTTGAAGGAAAGAGGATTAAATGGTGTTGAAGTAGTTGGGAAAGAAGTACTTCGATATGACTAATTACTACGAGGGGAAGAAAACCGGTGGTCAATGGAGCACACCCCACCAGATGGTGGTTTTCAATGGTTTAAAAATATCAAAACCCTCGTCGCCACCTGGGTAGCTGGGGTATGGTGAAGCGGATAAAATTGGCTGAGAAATTCAGGACATGACTCATGTGGGTATTGATTATTGTTATCATGAGGTATTCGTCTAACTGAGGACTAATTTACACCTGAAATAGGACTTGATCAAGCTCTTCAGAAAGATCCTGAATGACACCTCTCTTAATCAATTCCACAAAAAAATCATGAAAAAGGAGATTCGAAAAACACCTAATAAACAAAACTGTTAAAGATATTATAAACTGAAAGAAGGGAAAAAGACGAGAGGGGGGGTTTCCAGGTTATTTCCACAAAAAATGATACACTTCATCATCCTGGTTGCATCAGGAACTGGCACGTTGATTCCCTTCATTTCTTGCTATTCTCCACCAGTTCTGCTCCTACGATGAGGCTCACCACTTCATCGGGATTGGTCTCCCGGGTCATGAGCTCTCCTACTTTCTCTCCCCGGCGTAGAATCACCAGGCGATGAGCCACCTGGAAAACATCATACAGCTGATGGCTGATGATGATCACTGCCACTCCCTGAGCACTCAAAGTTCGAACCAGGTCCAGGACTTTTCGTTGTTCAGCCACTCCTAATGCGGCTGTGGGTTCGTCCATAATGAGAAACTTCGCATTCCAAAAAATCGATCGGGAAATGGCTACCGATTGTCGTTGCCCACCGGAGAGCATCTTGATTCGGTTCTTGAGAGAGGGGATTTCAATTCCTAAACGATCCAGGACTTTCTTTGACTCGGTGAGCATATATTTATGGTCCAGAACATCGATACAACCCAATGCTTTTTTGAGTTTCTCCCGGCCTAAAAAAATATTGGAATAGACATTCAGATTCTCGGCTAATGCTAAGTCCTGATAAATGGTTTCTATTCCCAGGTTAATAGCATCCATGGGGTTGTTGATTTTGACTTCCTGTCCTTTAAAAAAAACCTGACCCTCGTCCTGATGATAGACCCCCGATACCACCTTAATCAGGGTGGATTTTCCCGCTCCGTTGTCCCCCAATAGGCCCACCACTTCTCCGGGATAGACTTCCATGCTCACTCCGTTTACTGCTACCAGACCACCAAACCGCTTGACGATATTCTTCACTTCCAGAATGGGTTTTCTTTCTTCTATCATCGTTCTAATCTCCTCTTCTCACCAGTTCAGGAAATAGCTGATCGATCAATACTGCCACTATCAGAATGGTTCCCACATAGATATATTTATTAAATGTCGGTATTCCCAGATTGACCATCCCGGTTTCTAAGATCGCAATGATGAAGGTGCCGATGATGGAACCAACCATGCTGCCAGTTCCTCCATACAGACTGGCCCCGCCAATCACCACCGCCACCACCGAATCGAGCATCCGGGCTGAACCGGCATCAGCTCGCCCGTTGACGAAACGAAGAACGTACATGATCCCTCCCAGCGATGCAAAAAGGGAAGAAACCATATAGACTTTCATTAAATGTCGGTCAACATTAATTCCTGCCCGCCGAGCGGCATCGATATTTCCCCCGATGGCATAGGTGTGCTGACCAAAACGGGTACGGCTGAGGATGAACCCGAAGATGAAAATGATCAGAAGTGAAATAACAAAAATATTGGGGATGACCGGAACCAGCTCCCGGATCTCGGCTCGGGCCAGGCCGACCGGTTGACTAAACCAGTTCAATAATTTTCCCGGTAGATAATAGAGAAGATAACCGTTTCCAAAGGCACCGACTCCGGGGGGAAGTTTCGTGATGGGAACATTGTAACTGATGATCTCTGAAAAACCATAAGCAATTCCATACATCCCAAACGTGGCGATAAATGGCGGGACTCTCATTTTGGTTACCAAAAAACCATTCAGGAGACCGGGAAGAAAACCAATCAGAAGAGCAATCAGTATTCCCATCAGAATTGCCAGGTTTTGGTTCCATCCCAGAGTATAAAACGTCACCATCATCTTAGCGGACATGACTGACGCAAAGCCCATAACGAAACCAACCGACAAATCGATTCCACCGCTAATAATGACAAATATCTCTCCGGCAGCAAGGAGCATGATCGTTATGGAATTGACCATTACGTTCTGGAAGTTTTTGGCACTAAAAAAACCGGTTCCATAATAACTAAAAACAACGATTTCACCCAACAAAAAAAGGTAAATCCAGCTCTTGCCAATCAATACCGGCCACTCTCGGTTTATTCCTGATGATTTGCGAATATTTTCATCACTCATCGCTTTCTCTCCTTCAGTCGTAAATCAATTCAGGAAAGGTCTGTTCGATGATGACTGCCAGAACTAATATGCTTCCTACCGCAATATAGCGATAAAAAGCAAAAATCCCCGCCATGAGAAAACCCACTTCCAGCACCGAGAGAATCAGCACCCCCAAAAAAGATCCCCGTATGCTACCCTTCCCTCCGGATAAACTGGCTCCCCCGATGACCACAGCGGCCACCGCAAATAACTCCAGACTGGCTGAAAATTGAGTGTGTGAACCATTAGAAAAAATCAGTACCGATAAAACTCCGGAAAGAGCGGCGAAAAATGAAGAAATGACATAAATTTTAACCAGGTGCCAGTCGACATTAATTCCGGCCCGCCGAGCGGCATCAATATTTCCCCCGATGGCATAGGTGTGCTGACCAAAACGGGTTCGAGCCAGAATATATCCAAAAACCGTAATGATCAGACCGGAAATAAGAATGGAATTTGGAAAAATCCTGACTAAATTTCTCAACTGGGAATCAAGCATTCCCGGTGGCCGGTTGAAAAGAGAAAACCCCAGTCCGGAAAAATAATAGTGAATATGCCCGTTTCCTAAACGACCTGCTTCCTGAGGAACATTGATGATGGGAAAACCACTACATAACCCATAGGCAATACCGTTGGAAATGCCGTACATTCCCAGGGTGGCGATAAACGGCGGAACCTTAAATTTTGCGATCAGCATCCCGCTCAGCAAACCGGGGAGCAACCCCGCCAAAAGACCGATGACGATCCCCGCCAGAATGCTGAGAAAAGCGGAATACCCCATCGCGTAAAGATCACGCATGACAATAGCCGAAATGACTGCCACCATTCCCCGTACAAAACCGATGGAGAGATCGATACCACCACTCACGATGACGAAAGTCTCACCAACCGCTAATAATAAAGCAGGAGAGGAGCTTAATAAAATATTATTGATGGTATTGTTGGCAAAAAAACCTTTCCCGATGAAGCTAAAGAGAACGCAAAGCACAATAAGGAAGAAGACGACCCAATTTTTTCCAAATTTTACAAGTAATCCTGGTGAAGTTTTTGTGTTATTCATATTTCACCCTGAGGAACTGAGCAAGGCCATGGAAAACGGTTTCCTAACCTTGCTCAGTCTATTGTTGATCAATTACTTTTGATAGATATACTTCTGAGACTCAGGTAAACTCGCATTTTCTTTGGTGAAGAAGAAAAATTCGGGGTTAAGTTTCTTGGGAACGTTCGCTTTTTCAGTGAAGAATTTATAACCCCATTCGGTGGCCAGTTGCCCCATGGCATATGGATTCTGGGCAAGAACTAAATCCACCTGACCGTCTTTCAATGCTTTGATCAGATCAGGAGTCGCATCCCAGGAGGCAATTTTCACGGCTCCGGTCAGACCAGCATTGATGACCGCCTGATAGGCACCTCGTGCGCTATAGAGGTTGGTGCCAAACACTCCGACGATATCGGGGTTGGACTGGAGAGCGGCGGCGACTTGCTGCTGGGCTTTTTCCTGGACATCCAGGTTGTATTCCACACCAACGACAGTTATACCCGGATACTCGGCAATCCCTTTTTTAAAACCTTCCACCCGTTCCACCACGCTGGAAACATCGGGGTTGGTGGTTTCGATGAATACTTTCCCTTTTTTTCCAATCATATCCGCCAGCCGGTGGGCAACTTCCACTCCCCCCTGAAAATTGTTGGTACCAATAAAAGCGAGTGGGAAGGAAAAATCACTCGGCTTAGAATAATCGCCGGTTCCGAGATACGTATCCACGGTGATCACTTCAATACCGCTATCGAATATCTTTTTCAGCGGGGTAATCAGTGAATCTTTGGCCGCCGGACCGGTGATGAGTAGATCGATGTCGCCCCGAGCAGCAGTCGCTTCCAGAACCGGAACCTGAATTTCTGCACCCCACGACTTCAAGTATTCGGAGACAAATAAATCGATACCGAGTTCCTTGCATTTGTCCTCAATACCCTTTCCGATCATCCAGTAGAACGGGTCGTCAATGGTGGGGCACCAGGCGAACTTGAGTTTTTTGTCAGCAGCAGAAGCACCAGCAACCAGCAGGAAAACCATGACGCTCACCAGCAGCAGAAGCATGAATGTCTTTTTCATGAATAATACCCTCCTTTTTTGATCTCAGAAAACAATGATACATCGAATTCTCTTCATCATTTACCAATCATTCCAGATTCTT
>JAPLGF010000094.1 GCA_026390275.1 Candidatus Atribacteria bacterium | reverse complement strand
TTTGATTCAGTATTTAAAAATAATTAATTTTGAGATTATGTATCTGAAGCATCATTCATTGATAAATTTCTTAAATATTATACACTCAACAGAAGTGTGCAGAGTGGGTGTCTGACAACCATGCCATTTCGTGGTACTATCAGAGTAATGAAAAAGGAGGGATAAAAATGGGTATCGAGAAAGATGGACAAGATCGAAGAAGGGTTTTTTATCGTTCCTTGAGTTTCTTTTTTGTTCTTTTCTTTGTTTTAGTTTTATTATTGGTTTCTGCTATTTCTACCACATTGTACGCTGCAGATGATTCAGCAAAGAAAGAGAGTACTGCCACTTCGGAATTGAATGGGGTGGAGCCAACACCAACACCGGAGAAAGGAGTGGATGTTCCGAAAGAGCCAGTGGTGACTCATCATTCCATCACGGTGGGAGGAAAGGAACTGAAATATACCGCTACCGCAGGTTTCATTCCCATCCTGGATGATAAGACCGGAGAGGAACAAGCCAGTCTTTTCTATACCGCCTATTCACTGGAAGGGACCGCAGATCCATCGACTCGTCCGGTGACGTTTGCTTTTAATGGAGGTCCCGGATCAGCTTCGTTATGGGTCCATCTGGGTGCTTTTGGACCGAAAAAGGCGATGCGGAGTGAGGATGGGACAAAACTTGTTCCGCCACCGTACATGTTGAGCGATAACGAAAATTCCATCCTCGATTTAACAGATATGGTATTTATTGATCCGGTGGGGACAGGGTTCAGCCGGGTGGTTGGAAAAGGGGAAACGAAAAAGTTCTGGGGAGTACAGGAAGATTTAGGCTCCACTGCGGAATTTATCCGGCTCTATCTTACCCGCAACAATCGCTGGGTCTCGCCGATCTATGTTGCCGGGGAGAGCTATGGTACCACTCGGGCAGCCGGTTTGGCGAAAACGCTTCAGGATCTGGGAATCTTTCCGAATGGGATCATACTCATTTCGCCGATTTTAAGTTACGAATTCGACCCGGATAACACCGGAAATGATTCTTTGTACGTTCTCACCCTACCGACATATGCTGCCTCGGCCTGGTATCACAAGAAAATCACTCCCCGACTCCAAAAAAACCTCGATGAAGCATTGAAGGAAGTCCGGGAATGGAGTCAGAACCAATATCTCTATGCGTTGTGGGAGGGAAATACTTTTCCCGAGGAAGAGCGGAAGGCGATTTTGGATCGACTGGTGGAGTATTCTGGTCTTTCCCGGGAGTTCTTAGACAGACATAATTTACGGGTTGGTATCGAAGACTTTGCCAATGAAATCCTAAAAGATCAGAAGAATTCTGTCAGTTTGTATGATTCCCGGGTGATTGGTACCGGTGAGTATGATTTCAATAACGATCCAATTCTCGCGGTAATCAGTTCTGGACCCTTTATCTCGGCCTTTCATGACTATCTCCGTCGCCAGCTCAAGTTTGAAACCGACCGAAAGTATATTTCTTTGAGTGAGGAGGCAAATGCTTCCTGGAACTGGCAGTCGGGAGAACCGGGTGGGATGGGATACCCCAACACCGCGAATTTTCTCCTTGACGCTTT
>JAPLGF010000081.1 GCA_026390275.1 Candidatus Atribacteria bacterium | reverse complement strand
TTCGAGTACAGATTCGTTTCCCTGATGCATTTTACCTTGAAAATACCGTGAGAATTGTTTTTTTTTACGGTAATGTTCCCTCTTCAGACGACACTTGAAATTGATCTTTTCCCCTGGTCTTTGCCAGGTACATGGCTTCATCGGCTCTTTTCACTAATGTTTCCGGATCAGTACCATTGGCGGGACAAAAACTGATTCCGATACTGACACTGATAAAAAAAGTGTGGCCACCAATCTCAACGGGATTCCGGATGATATCAAGTAAACGTCTGGCAATCCCCAGAGCGTCTTCGGGGCTATTCATCCCGGTGAGAAGGAGGGTGAATTCATCACCACCAAGGCGGCAGGCAATATCGCTCTCCCTCTTTATATGTTCCAGCCTCCGGGCTACTTCACAGAGGACCTTATCTCCAATTTCATGCCCATAAGTATCGTTGATGGTTTTAAAGCCATCGAGGTCTAGAAACATGATGGCAACGGTTTCCATTTTTCGCCGTGCCCGTGCCAGTTCCTGAGTCAAGCGTTCCTGAAAGAGCTTCCGGTTGGGGAGGCCGGTCAGAAAATCATGAAAGGCCATTTTCCTGATGAATTCCTCGGCTTTTTTCCGTTCTGTTACATCCTGGCCAATTGAAAGGAGACCAATTGTTTTCCCTTTCACATCCTTCATGGTTTTACTGTTCCACGAGATCTCGCGTCTTCTTCCCTCCCGGGTTACAATCTGGTTTTCTGCTTGAACAGTACCAGGTGTTTTAAGGACTTCTTGGAAAACGGACCGTACCACGTCCCGATCCTCCAAGGAGATGAATAGAGAAAACCAGTTTTTTCCTTTGACATCCAGGAGCCGGTAACCGGAAATATCCTCGAGAAAAGGATTAAAAAGGACGATTCGGCCCTCGATATCCAGAACCAGGATGATGACCTGGGCAGTTTCGATCAAACTTTGGTCGAAATCTCTCTCCTGTTGCAGGGCATTTTCCACTCGCCGGCGTTCACTGATTTCCCTTTCCAAATTGGTGATGGAAGTGGTGGTCTTCTGTAAATTGAGTACCATTCGTTCAAATTCTTTTGCTAACTGACCGATTTCGTCCCGGGAACGAATGTTGACCCTGACGTCTAAATGTCCTTCTCCAATCTCCTGAGCGGCACGGCTGAGTTGTACCAAGGGTCGGGAGATCGTTCGTGAAAAAAGTAATATGATCGTCACCGAAAGCACCAGAAAGGGGAAGACCAGAAAAAATATTTTATTCCGGAGTTCAATAGCCGGTACAAACGCCACTCGGGTCGGGACACGGATCATCAGGATCCACCCATTACCAGGAAAGTCCAGATACCCTACCTCTCGGGCATAAACAGAGATACTTTCTTCTTTTCCTGATTCGAGAAGCCTTCCACTTCCAGTAGAACTGTCTTTTCCTGTTCCGGTATCTGATTGAGGAATGGTTACCCTGTCAACCAAAATCCCTTTCCGATTGTAGTTAGAGTAGAGGAGTCGGCCGCTTTGATTGACCAGATCAACCTGAAACGATCCCTCTTCGGTGTAGATCCCGGTAGTTTGCCTGGTAATGTCATAGAGCATGGCTACTGGCATCCGGGAAACGACAACAGCAAAGGTTCTTCCCATTTTATCCCGTACCGGAGAGGCAAAATAAATTACTGGAACCAGGAGGTCTTCCGCTATTTGGATATTTGTAGCAATACTTATCTTTCCCTGGAAAATATCTACCCAGAATGCGGTGAAAGGTTGCTTTTCTCCTAGATTCAGACCGGCCGTATCGGCAATCCGAACCCGGTTGAGGTCAAAAAGGGAGAGTGAAATATAGGTTTTATGAGCGTTACGGTATTGAATGAGTCTGGTGGTGAGTTCAAGTGGGGTAGAGGTGGGAGAACAGATGACTGGATCTGTAGCCAGGTCTTTAATATCAATGAACCGTTCAAACAGAATCCGATCGATGAGATTCATAGTATGAATGGCACGATCCTCGATCTTGGTAATGATTTCTTTTTCCAGGATTACTTTGGTGGAGAGATAAACATAGTAGGTCACAGAAAAGATCAAAGTTACAACCATACCAACAATCACCATGGTGAGTTTCCAGAAAAACTTCATGGAGAACTCCTCGGTGCTACTTGATCAACAAACACCGGATCGATAATCTCTTCCAGACGGGGAATCCGGGAAAACTGTCCTCGGTCCAGGTAAAACTGGATGATGGCAGTTCCGAGAATATAGAGGGAATCTTGCTGCCCGTTTTTTTTCATATTCATCGCGTTTTCCCAGACATCCAGTTGGTGGATCCCCGATAACCCTTGATTCAACTCCTCCCTCCCCATCTCCTCCTGCTGGACGATGATATCAAGGGCCTCATCTCGATTTGTTATCAGGAAATCTCTCGCCTCGAACATGGAACGGACGATCGCGGTTATGTCATCTGGCCTTTCGGCAATAACCCGGGAATTGAACACCAGGACATCAGTGATAATCCCGGGAACCTGCCCGGCTTTCCCCAGAATACGGTATCCCTTTTTTAAGGCGGCCGAAAGGAACGGTTCCCAGGTATGACCGGCAGCAATCCGTCCTTCTTCAAGAGCAGTAGGTACTTCCTCAGCCGGAATCAGTGCAAATCGCATCTCTGCTTCTGACAGACCAGACTTCTCCAGGGCTTTATAAACAAAAAGATGGGAAAAACTATTGATCCCCCCTATCCCCACCTTTTTTCCCTTCAAATCAGAGAGAGATTGAAATTCCGGACACCCGATAATGACGTCCCCAGAATCAGAGAAATCAGCGATGTAGACTACCCGAGTGGGAATACCCTCAGCGTTGTGAAAAATAGTATCTGGGAAGACTTCAAATACCCCATCAATCTCCCCATTCAGGTACAGATCCTGACTTTCGGTATATTTCCGACACAAAATCAGTTTGACATCAACCTTATTTTTCTTGAATAAACCTTTTTCCTGGGCGATAAAGGCATGAGCGTATCCAGCCCAGACGTTGATTCCAATACGTATGGGCTCCTTTGGTTTTTTCGGCTGGGAGCACCCGGACAGGAAGAAGGAAAAAGCCAGGATAACCCTCATACCAATGAATATTCCCCACCAAATACGCCCCCACCGGCTGAAGCCTGAATCCCCTGGTTTCCCTTCGGATGGAATGAAACCCATCATTCTTTTTTCTCCTTCTGGAAAAAATTGTATCATTTCCAAACAAAATTTCGAAGTCCTTCCACCGCTCCAAAGTAAGAGGATGAAATCTGAACTGAGAAAGAATCGATGGGTGGGTATTCATGTCATATTCCCCCTCTTTCTGATTAGAACATAATTACCTGTTCAAATCCACAATTCAAATCCCTTTTTTATCTTACCTTTTCCTGGTCACCGGGAGCAATATTCCAGCAATGAGTTCACTGGAAGTACCAGGCTTCTTCCCACAATTTTCCATAATCTTTTGATAATCCTTCCAAATTCGGCGTCTATATTAATTTTAAAATTTCAATCCTAAAAAAGGGAGTGATGAACATGACAAAAAAGATACTGGTTGTTCTTCTGGTTGTTACCCTGGTTTCGTTAGCAGTACCTGCTTTTGCCCAGGGGAGAAAGATGAATGAATCGAGAGGTCCATTTGGTTTCCGGATCCATCAGGAAACATATATGACTCTCCTTTCAGAAAAATACGCCCCGGAACTGGTGAGCGATTGGAAAGCGGAATTCGCAAAAAGAGATACAATATTAAAGGATATGAAGGCACTCCGGGGGGATGACCGATTCCTGGAAAATGCGACGAAGAGACTCGATGATCTGAAAGAGAAGCTGGCCGCCATTGAAACCAAGATTAAAAATGGGGAAATGAATCGGGAAGAAGTACGAAAAGAAATCCAAAAGTTTTTTGGACCACAACGAGAAAAATTCCAGCAGATGAGAAACCATTTCCGGAATGAATGGCAAGATGAAATCGGGAAAGTTCCAGGATTGTACCAGAAGCTCACCAATGCATTGGAATCGGGCGATGCCACCCAAATTAAAGAAGCTCTCTCCAAACTCCTGGAGGAATACAAGAACGTGAATTCCAAATTAGAAACCAAGCTGAATGAGATGAAACAAGCACCGGGTAAACAATAACAAAATAAGAATTTCCAACTCGTCCTCCTTTGAAGGGAGGACGAGTTGGAAAAAAGAGATGGATATCATTGTCGTACCGTGTCTTTCTGGTGGAAGATGAAAAGAATTTGAATCAGCTCTTGAGCTCCTACCTCAAGAAGGAAGGGTGGGAGGTGGAGTCGTTTCTGACCGGGGAAGATGCCAGAACGGGAATTTTGAAGAAACCACATCTGTGGATTTTGGATATCA
>JAPLGF010000086.1 GCA_026390275.1 Candidatus Atribacteria bacterium | reverse complement strand
TACGTAAGCGCAACTGGCGGTAATCGCCACCAGTCCAGCCAGACATCCGTTGAGGGTCATTCCCAAATCGGGTTTCCCGATGATAAGCCATGAAACCACAGTGGCGCTCAGGGTGGCGATGGCAGCGGAGGTATTGGTGGTGACGGCAATATGGCTGATGGCAGTGAAGTTTACCGCCATAGTGGAACCGGGATTAAAACCGAACCATCCAAACCAGAGAACAAAGGTACCGATAGTGGCAAGCGAGAGATTGTGTCCGGGTATAGGATTGATTTTTCCATTGTCACCGTATTTCCCGAAGCGTGGACCCAACACCAGGATGCCCGCCAGGGCTGCCCAGCCACCGACAGAATGGACTACCGACGATCCGGCAAAGTCGAGCATTCCTAATTTTTGGAGCCAACCTCCACCCCAAATCCAGTGGCCGGTAACCGGGTAAATAAATATGGTCATGATAAACGAGAAGAGTATAAATGAAATATATTTAATCCGCTCGGCAACCGCACCGGAAACGATGGTGGCAGCGGTTCCGCAGAAAACCAATTGAAAGAAAAATTTCGCCATTATGGGGACGCCTGTCCAGGAAATGGCGGAATAGACTCCCTGGTAGGCATCGCCGATGGCTGGCGAATTATCTAATCCATTCAGGAAAAACAATCCCTTGAGACCGATTAGGGCATTGCCGTCGCCAAACATCAAGCCCCATCCGAATAAAAGATATCCTAAAGACGACACGGCAAACACAATAAAAGTCTTGGAGAGAATATTGACACAGTTTTTCGAACGGCTGAACCCCGATTCCACCATGGCAAAACCGAGATTCATAAAAAACACCAGCATCGCAGCGATTAACACCCAGATGGTGTCCAACATGACCTTGTAATCCATATGGTGAAACCTCCTTAAAATAGGTAACCTGCGGGGTGTCGAAATGTGTTTTCTGTCTGTGAAAACACTAAAATAGTGGAGTATAAACCAATCTGTGCATCAAATGCTATAAGATATAAAAAAAGAAGCCCTCCCCACATCATTGTGGAAAGGGCTTCTTTGCCATATGTAGTTTGTACCACACCCACCAAATTTTTGTCAATGGCCATTCAAAAACTTACTCCCACCCACCAGGTTGCCCCTTTTATCACCCAATAGCCGGTTAATTGGTGAAGCCATTTTGTGTTGTTTCCTTAGGTCATTTCCTGTGCCAGGGGATGATTCTGGCATCAGCCAGGAAAGAAAACACGGTATTTTCCGGATAGAGCAGAGCAAAAGAGTGACGGAAAGAGTAGGGAGTGGTAGAATAACCGAGTTGTTTGCGGTGTTTTTTTCATTTGGTGAGACCAATTATTACTTATTATTTTCCTCCAGTCATATGAACAAAATAATGGGACTGAATCTCCTCAGATATGCGACTTTGCTTTTATGAGCTTACTCATCACAACTCACCGTCTTTTCAGGGTAGAGATTTAATTGTCTGTACACTGAGATTTTCTTCTTCTTTTTCGTTTTTAGCGTTGTTGTCTTTTTCGCTTCTCACTACTCATGAATCATCACCCACTCTATTTTTTATGGTTGATTGGTACAAACTGAGGAGGAGTTTTACTATGAAAATCGTTCTTTGCCCGGATTCTTTTAAAGGAAGTCTTTCCAGTCTTCAAGTCTGTCAAGCTATCAAAGAGGGTTTTCTCCGCTGCTCGAGAGATTTCGAAATTGTAGAGAAACCACTTGCTGATGGGGGAGAAGGTTTTATTGAATCAATCTACCTGAGTTTAGGAGGAACATTTGTTCATAAAATTGTCACTGGGCCACTTTGGGAGAAGGTACCAGCTACTTTTCTGGTTTTACCCGATGAGAAGACGGCAGTTATCGAGATGGCCCAGGCAGCCGGACTGACTCTTATACCGGAGGAAAAGAGAAACCCCCGCTTCACCACTACCTTGGGAGTAGGAGAACTGATTCTGGAAGCAATCAGCCGGGGATATTACAGAATTATCCTGGGTGTGGGCGGGAGCGCTACCAATGACGGAGGGATGGGAGCATTAAATGCTTTAGGAGTGACATTTATAAGTCAAGATGGTACGGCACTTTCCGGGATGGGGGACAATTTTACTAAAATCCAAAAAATTAATAGTGATAAAGTGACCCCCGAAGTAAAACAAGCGGAAATATTGATTGCTACGGATGTTAAAAATTTACTTTTTGGTCCGGAGGGAGCCGCGGTGATTTATGGCCCCCAGAAGGGTGCCTCTCTGGAGGATGTTCAATATTTGGATGAAGGATTGGTCCATTATTCCCAAAAAATATTTGAAACATCGAAAAGAGAGATTCATACCATTCCTGGTAGTGGAGCTGCGGGTGGAATCGGCGCTGGATTGAGTGGTTTCTTAAATACAAAATTTGTCTCCGGGATTCAATTGGTTATCGATCTCATTCAACTCGAGAAAGAAGTGGAAAATGCTGACCTGGTGATCAGTGGAGAAGGAAAAATAGATCGACAAACTCTGTATGGTAAAGTAATAAGTGGGGTTTACGATCTCACCAAAAAGTATAACAAACCTCTTCTTCTTCTGGCGGGGATGGTGGATGAGGACGTGTTTCCAGCCTTTGAAGATAAAGTGCTTGCTATTTTCTCCATTGCCAATGGGCCGATCAGCGAGGAATTGGCGTTTAATAATGCATATAAACTGACTGAGAATACGGCATTCAATATTGCAAAAGTATTATTGAACCCCCCGGGAAAATAGACGAATGGGTTTTGTTTTCTGTCACCGGATATTCATAATAAAAATATCCTGGATACTCCCCTTGTTTTTCTTTCCTTTTTTGAGAGCAACAGAATTGGTTCGCCGTTATTTCTCGGTGAGAACAGTTTCAGCCCCCATTACTGTGATTTTTGATCAGGGATACTCTTTAGATCGGAGGGAGTGAAGTCTCCGTCATTTTTGCCGATTTTCAATCCCAGTAAGGTCATATTCAATTTCTGGAG
>JAPLGF010000350.1 GCA_026390275.1 Candidatus Atribacteria bacterium | reverse complement strand
AAAATAAAGCCAAAGCCCTGCGGATCTTGCGTGCCCGAATTTTAGAGCGCGAACAGAAAAAGCAAAAAGACGAAATCGACCGGGATCGGAAATCGCAGATCGGGAGCGGGGAGCGGAGTGAACGGATCCGTACCTATAATTATCCTCAAAACCGGATGACCGATCACCGGATCAATCTCACCCTCTATCGTCTGGATACCATTCTGGAAGGCGATCTGGAAGAAATCATCGAAAGTCTGGCCTCAGACGAGAAGGCGCGTATCCTTGAGAAAGTGGGTTGAACTATGGGGAAGGTTCGGGATGTCTGGAGAGATGTCGTCAGCACCCTGCGAGAACACCGTTTTTCTGCCCCCACCCGGGAGGCTCGCCTCATCATGGCGGAAGCCCTTTCCACCGCTTCCTCCCGTATTTACCTGTACTGGGATCAGGAAATGGATCATGGGAAAAAGGAAAAGATAGAACGGATGTTGGAGAAACGGCTTCAGGGCATTCCTCTCCAGTATGTCCTGGGTGAATGGGAGTTCTTCTCTCTCACTTTTAAGACTCAACCGGGGGTCTTCATTCCCCGTCTTGATACGGAAGCCTGGCTGGAAGAAGCACTCATCCGGATGAAAATGAAATACTGTGAGGGGGTCCATACGATTTGCGATCTGTGCTGCGGGAGCGGAGTGATCGGCATCACTACTGCCTACTGGCTTCCCAACATCACCGTCTACGGGTTCGATATCTCCCATGAATCCGTCCAGCTCTCCCGGGAAAACGCTTCCCGCCTGCGGGTCCAGGACCGGGTGATCTTTTTCCGGTCAGATCTTTTTGCCATCATGCCCACCCAACCCGGCCTTCAGTTCGACTGTATCCTTTCCAACCCCCCTTACGTCCGCGATGATGAGTGGCAGTCTCTTTCTTCTGAGATCACCCAGTATGAGCCAAAAAATGCCTTGGTTGCCGGGATGGATGGATTGGATATCATCCGCCGGATTTTCCGGGAAGGCCCGGCTTATCTCAAACCCGGTGGCTTTCTCTACATCGAGCATGACCCGGACCAGGTCGATTCCATTAGGGACCTCCTTTCCGGTCACACCCATCTCACCTATGACCACACCATCCCCGATTTTCAACAAAAATCCCGGGCAAGCGTGATCTATAAAAAAGAGTGATAAAATAGTAATGGGTGATGACTTACTGATGGCTGTATTGAGAAGGAGGCTATTCGATACGCATGAAAATACTGGTGGGCAGTGATCACGCCGGTTTTGAATTGAAAGAGGATATCAAGTTATACCTGCAGGAACTGGGGCATGAAGTCATCGATTACGGAACGCATAGCTCGGAAATGATGGATTACCCGGATGTGGCGTTCCCCCTGGCCCGAGATGTGGTGGGGAGAGTAGGGGAGAAGGGGATACTCTGTTGCGGGACAGGAGTGGGAATTTGCATCGCGGCGAACAAGGTGCGGGGAGTCCGGGCGGCGAACTGCCACGATACCTTTTCCGCCCGATCGTCTCGGGAGCACAATGATGCCAATATTCTCACCCTGGGAGGCCGGGTGATCGGAAAAGGGCTGGCCCGTGATATCGTGAAGATCTGGGTGGAATCTCAGTTCTTGGGAGGACGGTACCAGAGACGTCTGGTCAAAGTTGAGGATTACGAGAATCGATGAATACCCGTCCGGACTGGGATGAATATTTCATGTCCATTGCCCGGTTGGTGAGTACGCGTTCCACCTGTCTCCGACGGCAGGTGGGGGCAGTCCTGGTTCGGGAGAAGCAGATTTTATCCACCGGTTACAATGGAGCTCCCCACCGCCTGGAACATTGCACTCCGGAAACCTGTCTGCGTCAGGCACGCCATATCCCTTCCGGTGTCCAACAAGAACTCTGTCGCGGACTCCATGCCGAACAAAACGTCATTATCCAGGCGGCGCTGCATGGGGTGAATACCAGTCGTTCGATTTTATACTGTACTCATAAACCGTGCGTACTTTGTGCTAAAATGATTATCAATGCCGGGATCATCCGGATTGTATTCGCTCATCCTTATCCTGATCCCCTGGGTGATGAAATGATCAAGGAAGCCGGATTAGAAGTTGCTGTTTTCGAAGGACGGTGTAATTGATGAGCCGGGTGCTTCTCTTCTGTTTCGTGTCATTTTTGATCTCCTACACTCTCACTCCTCTGGTGAGCTTTTTTTGCCGTAAGAAACCTCCTTTTTTTCTGCTGGGTCTTGCTATCATTTTTGCCACCGGGCTGCTGGATGATTTTTTTAAACTCACCCCCAAGATGAAACTTTTCGGCCAGATGGTGGGCGCCCTGTTCCTCATCTATGGGGGAGTGGTGATTCAGTTTGTCACCCTTCCCTGGGACACTCTTTTCTATATCGGATACTGGGGAATCCCCATCACCTTCGTCTGGATCATCGGCATCTCGAATGCCATGAACCTCATCGATGGTATGGATGGCCTGTCCAGCGGGATCACCGCCATTGCCGCCTGTACCCTGGCCATTATTGCTCTTCAGAAAGGACGCGTCGAATCCGCCACCCTCTCGTTTCTCCTGGTGAGCTCGGTCCTGGGATTCCTCCCCTATAATCTCCCTCCGGCCAAAATTTTCATCGGAGATGGAGGAGCCCTTTTCCTGGGGACGATACTCGCCACGATTTCTGTGGAAGGAGCTTTAAAGAGCGCCACCACTTTCACCCTGGGAGTTCCCATCCTCATTCTGGGAGTTCCCATCTTCGATACGATTTTTGCTATTATTCGGAGAAAGAAAAACGGGATTCCCATCACCAGCCCGGATCGCGGCCATCTCCATCACCGCCTGCTGGAACGAGGTCTATCGCAGAAAGAAGTCGTTCTCATTGTCTATACCATCAGCCTGAGCTTTGGCGTATCAGCCATTTTGATCGATCGTTTCTTAGCCAATAGTACCTATTCTCTCCTTCTTTTTCTCCTCCTTTTCTCGGTCTTCTGGCGGTGGGGTAAATATTTGGGAGTTCTGGAGATTTCCAGTGGGAAAAAGAGTACCCAAAAAGTGTAAGGTGGTTTTTGTCCTGGGAACTCGCCCGGAAGTCGTTAAGGTAGCCCCGGTTTACCAGCTCTTTTCCCGGCGAGAGGATTTTCATCCCCTTTTGATCAATACCGGCCAGCACCGGGAAATGTCGGACAGGTTTCTCCATATCTTTGACATCACCCCGGATTACACCCTCGATGTCATGTCTCCCGGACAAACTCTTTCGGCCTTGACTGCCCGCATCCTGCAGGACTTAGAACCGATCCTCTCCATCGAAAAACCGGATATCGTTCTCGTTCAGGGGGATACCACCTCGGCGCTGGGTGGAGCCCTCTCCGCATTTTACCAGCACATTTTGGTCGGTCACATCGAAGCCGGTCTCCGAACAGGAAACAAATATAGCCCTTTCCCGGAAGAAATGAACCGGGTCCTCATTGGGAGGGTGGCTGATTTTCATTTTGCACCGACCGAGCATGCCCGGGGAAACCTTTTGCGGGAAAATATCCCCGCCGGTCAAATCGTGGTGACCGGCAACACCGTGGTGGATGCCCTCCTGCTGATCAAAGAAAAAATCACCGCGTTCATCGATCCCCACCTCAGCACTGTTCTGTCCCAGGCTCAACCCCAGGCGATCGTCACCGTCACTGCTCACCGCCGGGAGAGCTGGGATGGGGGAATTCGTAACATCTCCTTCGCTGTCCGGGAACTGGCACTCCAATATCCCCGGACGCTTTTCTTTTTTTCTGTCCATCCCAATCCCCTGGTACGCGATCAGGTCTATGCCATCCTTTCCACTACTCCGAACGTCCACCTCCTCGATCCGCTTGATTATCGCGATTTCATCTTTTTACTCTCCCAGAGCACCCTTGCTATCAGTGACTCCGGCGGTGTCCAGGAAGAAGCTCCCTCTTTAGGCGTTCCCGTTCTCGTCACCCGCGAATTCACCGAGCGTCCCGAAATCCTGGAAGCCGGCGCCGGTTTCCTGGTCGGTACCGATACCAAAACCATCATCAAAAAGGCCACTGAAGTCCTGTCCCACCCTCAAAAGATTGAGGGAAAGAGCATCTTCGGAGACGGTAGAGCCTCGGAACGAATCGCGGAAGTGTTACAGGGGATAAGGAGTAGTGAGTCATGATCATCCTCAGAGAATCTCCCCTGTTGGCACCAGTACCAGGCAGGAATGCCTGATCACTCCTCCACTTCCTTTACCCACCGCTTCGTTGCTGTAATTCGGCGGCGCGGAGACGCGCTAAGGAGCGCATCAGGGCCGCTTCTGCCCGGGCGAAGTCGATGTTGGGGGTTTTCTCCAGTATCCGTCGCTTTGCCCGTTCCGCCGCCTCCTGGGAGCGGGCTACATCGATGTGGGTGGCTTCTTCCGCACTGTCTGCAACCACGGTAACGACGTGGGGAGTGATTTCCGCCACACCACCACTGATGGCCACGTACGTCGTCGTGTTGTCATTCTTGATGACGGTCAGAACACCGGTGAGGAGCTCCACGATAAAAGGAGCATGCCCGGGAAGTACTCCCCGCTGTCCGTCGGGACACTCGAGGGTGACGGAACGGATCCCTGGAAAGGTGATGGTTTCTTCCGGGGTGATGAGGTGCAATTCTAAGGTACTCATCCTTTTTTCATCTCCCGGGCCCGGATTTCGATCTGTTCCATCACCCCGGTCATATAAAATGCCTGTTCGGGCCAATCATCACAACCCCCGGAAAGAATCATTTGCACTCCCTGCAAGGTATCCTTGAGGGGGACGAAGACTCCCGGGATGCCGGTAAAGTTTTCCGCAACGAAAAAGGGTTGGGTGAAGAAGCGTTGCAGCTTCCGCGCCCGGTTCACGGTGAGTTTATCCTCCTCGGAGAGTTCTTCCACCCCCAGGATGGCAATGATATCCTGAAGCTCGAGATAATGGGCGATGATCTTTCGGGCTTCCTGAGCAAGACTCCAGTGTTCCTTTCCTACAATAAGGGGATCCAGGGCCCGGGAGGTGGATTGGACCGGATCCGCTGCCGGGTAGAAACCCTGTTCAAAG
>JAPLGF010000303.1 GCA_026390275.1 Candidatus Atribacteria bacterium | reverse complement strand
GGTGTCGGACACGAACCGCAGGTAGGGGTAGGTGTCGGACAGCTCCCACAGGTGGGGGTGGGTGTCGGACACGAACCGCAGGTAGGGGTAGGTGTCGGACACGATGAACAGGCAGTGGAGGATGGCAGGCTGGGAGACGGTGTGGGAGTGGAAGAGGAAGCAGCAAGCATCTTCCAGAGGCACCCAGAGAGGATGAAACTGGTGAAAAGAAGAACAACAATTAGAACCAACCAAGCATGCTTTTTCATTCCTTGACCTCCTTGAATCTTTCCCCTCTCAGGCTCACGTAACCTTTCCACCGGGGAAGTCTTATCATATCGGTTAGACTGTGCCCATTATATCCGCCTTTATGAAAGAAAAAAAGTATACTTTAAATAAAGTCTTCTCCAGTTAACCAATCAATCTGATTTTTCCACCAAAGAGAGGGAATTCAATTCGTCTTCGAACCACCAGAAACGGAGAGAGACGATTTAGCTTCCATTTCATCAGACCGTTCTCAACCATCCATCTCGAAGGTCTTTTCCAACCTGACAACTCAATAACTTCCCAACTCAACATCTTTTAGAGAATACCGGGGGCTTTTCAATTGTTCTGGACAAAGAGGGGATATTTTTCTATCATAGAGGCGGGCTTCTGGATTTTTCATTCTTCTTCTGGTTCTTTTAAAAACCAGACCAGGAAGTAAACCCTCTCGCCTACTTCGGTGAGAGAGGGGGGGGTGAGGGTGGAAAGGTAATGGGCTCTGGAGGTGATTGGATGTGAGAATGAACATTCAAATCAATCCGGTTGAAATGTTCGTCTCTTATGCCCGGATGGACGGTGAAAGATGGAAAAAAATCATCGGTTGCAGTACTATCCATCACCTTCTGGGGACGGGAACCGTTATCCGGATCGAAAGGGGAGAGAAAGAAAGGGTATTCTACTACGAGAATAACCTGGCACAAGATTATTGGAATCGGGATCGAGCGTGTAAATTTTGGAGAAAAGCACACCATCCGGGACGGGCAATCGAACTGACGGATTTTATTCCGAATCACCGTGACCAGCGTTTTATGGCCGCATTACTGACCGCTCGCGGAGGTGCCTTCCGGGACAGTAACATCTTCGATGAAGCCCTGCGATGTGGAGAAGAAGCTTTGAAACACGATCCCAAAAGTTTTCCAGCTTATGACCTCTTGGGAGCAATTTATTACCAGAGCGGATTCCCAGAAAAGGGGGATGCATATTTCGAACAAGCGACCCAACTGGGTTCAATCGTTGGGTGAAAGCATTTTTGAGAACCTCCGAACCAGACGAAGAACGAGAACAATTACTCAAAACCGAAAGAGAAGGCAAGGGGGAAAGAACATGAAGCGTCATCTGGTGTTAGTGGTGAGTTTCTTCCTTTTTTTGATCTTCACCCAGGTTGTTCCAGCGAAAGAACTCTCGCCGGAAGTGAATTTATTTCTGAAAAACGGAGACTTCGAGAAAGCGTATGAATCCGGGTTTCAGTTGGAACAGGGCGAACAATACGCTTCCGCCATCGAAGTCTATCAGTCTATTCTGGTCACTTTTCCCACCAATCGAGAACGGGTTCAAATCCAAGAACGTCTGGCGTTTTGTTACGAAAAGTTGGGACAATATAAAAATGCCATCGCCGAATACCATATCATGGAACAGGAAGACCCGGCCACCTATGAAGAACAGCCGTATTATAGCTACCGGAATTACGCTACCCTCCGTATCGTATACCTGAGTTCTCCACATACCTATGCCCGAAAAGACCGGGATGATCTTTTCCGAGAATTGAAAGAAGTATTTCAGAAGCAAGATCTGAATCGAATCAATGCGCTGATGAAAAAGGGTGACTATCAAGTCGGTCACATATACAGTGAGCCAGTCCTGGTGAGCTCGGAAGATGCGTTCCAGTACCTCAAAAAACAATTAACGCCGGCAAATTTACCGGTTTCCGGTCCCGAGGAAATCTGGGAGGGCCAATTCGCCCTGGTTCTGCCCCGCTGGAAAGACCCTAATTCTCCCGATTATGATCTCCTCTATTTGCCAGTGATCGAAGGTCTTTTTGGCTGGGAATGGAGTGGAATCATTCTTTCCAAAACGGAATGGAAGGAAAACCGCTGATTCCTATCTTGAAAATAATTTCATCGGTGACGACCGAACCCGAGGGGGACACATTTTGGACTGTCGTTTTAAAAATACTGTCTTACAACTGGATCCCTCTCTGGATCTCTATTTGAGAAGCATTCTCCTAAGTACATCAAATCATTGATCAGACCACCATGCCATTTCCCAGCACTATCAAGTTGAGGATGGTCATTTTAAGATAGAGGAGGGATGGATTTGCGTCGTATCTTCTGGATGATTCTTTCTCTGGTGTTCATTCTTTTTACCACATTTCCTTTTCCCGTAGGGGCAATGAGCAATGACGAGATCAATGCTCGAGTCGACACCCTTCTCAGTCGTTTGTCCATTGACCAAAAAATCGGTCAGATCATGATGGGTTTCTTTAAAGGTCCCCACCTCTCCCCGGAACTCCAGGAAATGATTCGCGATTTCCATCTCGGGGGTGTGATCCTGTATACGGTTTCAGACAACATTATCGATGTCAACCAGGTAACCGATCTGGTGAGCTCGATTCAGCAGTATGCCATCGATAAAGGGGAGGTCCCTCTCTTTGTTTCCATCGACCAGGAAGGAGGACTCATCAATCGTATCAGTGGAGGAGTGACGGTTTTCCCAGGAAACATGGCCTTAGGGGCCATAGGAAAAGAAGATCTCGCTCATGAGGTGGCCACTATCACCGCTCGAGAGCTCCGTATCCTCGGGATTACCATGAATTTTGCTCCGGTGGTGGATGTCAACAACAATCCCCTGAATCCGATCATTGGTATTCGATCTTTTGGATCTCAACCCCAGGATGTTGCCCGATTGGGAACAGCCATGGTCCCGGCTTACCAGGATGAGGGGGTGGTATGTACCGCCAAGCATTTCCCCGGACATGGAGATGTAGAAATCGATACCCATTTCAG
>JAPLGF010000200.1 GCA_026390275.1 Candidatus Atribacteria bacterium | reverse complement strand
CCCTTATATCCCCCCTCCGGGATCTCCCAGGGTTGACCCAGCAGCTCACAGTAACGGGCTTCTAAGGTGAGTCCGAGATTGTCGATCTGTCTCCCGGTATCGTTGATATAATATTCCTTTTCGACAGCAAAGCCGGCCTTTTTCAGGACCCGCGCCAAGGCATCCCCGAAGGCCGCACATTTTCCGTGCCCTACATGGAGCGGTCCGGTGGGGTTGACGCTGACAAATTCCACCTGGAACTTATCTCCCTTCCCCACATCAACTGCCCCATACTCCTCTTTTTCCTGAAAAATATCTTGTAAGAAAGACATAACCAACCGGTCATCCAGGAAAAAATTGATGAAGCCTCCCCCGGCCACTTCCACTGATGCGATGTCGGCAAGAGACGCTCTCACGTCCGGCAGAAGATCGATGGCAATATCGCGGGGTAATTTACGAAACTTTTTAGACAGCAGGAAAGCGATGTTACTGGCGAAATCACCATAGCTTTTCTCTCGAGTTGGTTCGACAGCGATCATCATTCCGTCGGTGGCTTCCGGATAGCGGTTTTCGAGAACCTTTTGAAGTACATTTTTAATCACTTCGGTAATTAAACGACTCATGATACCCTCTCCAAACATACAGTATAAAAACAGAATAATGCATCAGACCAGCATTGTTGTCTCATTCCAAACCAAATTAAAAACAAGTGCTTATTCTATCATATTCATCCGATGGCAATACAACACGCTGGAATATTTCGGGTTCCACCGAGAACGCTCCCTGACCCCATGAGACATGACCATACTCTGGCTTAAATTCTGGAAATTGAACACCCTGCGTCATTATATATTTTTTCCGGATAGTCATCAAGAAAAAACACCTTGAGCAGACTACCATGCCAGTACGAAAAACAGGAGTGGGATTTCTCCACTTGTGGTCACTCCCGGAATTTTTTTCCCCTTTTTTTATTTTATTATGTTACAATGATTACCATTTTACTAATATTAGAAAGAGTGGATGATGCCCATGTGGAAAAAAATTGAACTGGACATTGAAGGAATGACCTGTCTATCGTGTGAGAAGATCATCACGCAGGTGCTCAAAGAATTACCTGGGACCCATGACGTGGTGGTGAGTAAAGAGAAAAAGGGGGGGAGCCTCTATCTGGATACAGAGGTCACTCCGGTGAAAAAAGTCACCGGAAGTATCGAAGAAGCAGGATACAGTGTCACTGGAGTTCAGGAGCAGGATGTGAAGAAAGGCTGGAAACCTCTGGAGGTGTCTTCCGGGAAAGGCTCTGAAAACGGCCCGGTCATCTGTGAGTTCCCGCCAACGGAGAAGCGGTCCGGGGAAGGGAAATCTATTCCCAAAATGAAGCCGGCTCAGAAAGTAACCCTCTCCCTCTCCGGGATGCACTGCGCCTCCTGCGCCGCCCTCATCGAACGGACTCTTCGCAAAACCAACGGGGTGCAGCAGGTGGTAGTCAATTTTGCCGCGGAAAAAGCTTCGGTGGTGTACCAGGAAAATGTCACCAGTCCAGATGAACTCATCCGGGTAATACAGATGGCCGGATACGATGCCCGGGTGGTGACGGCTGCTAACCGGGAGAAAGAATCCCACCAGAAAGAGGAAGAAATACGCAACCAGTGGCGAATCTTCCTGGTAAGCCTGGCTCTCTCTCTCCCCATGATGTATTTCATGTTCCTGGATTTCTTCAAATGGCTTCCCGGGATCTCCACTCTCCCCCCTTATTTTGGGATCCTCTCCCTTCTCCTCTCCACCCCGGTCCAGTTTATCATTGGATCCCGCTTCTACCGGGGAACGTGGTCCAGCCTGCGCATGCACACCTTCAATATGGACAGCCTGATCGCCATCGGAACCACCGTTGCCTACGGATACAGCATCGTGAACTATGGCCAGTATATCATCGCCAATGGATCGGCGATCGGCTTGTTCGGCGGGAAGATCCCCGATCTTTACTTTGAGACCTCTGCCTTCCTGGTCACCTTCGTTCTTCTGGGAAAATACTTGGAGGCGCGAGCCAAGGGGCAGACCTCCAATGCCATCCAGAAACTCATGAAACTCCAGGTTAAATCCGCCCGGGTGAAGCGAAACGGAAATATAGAAGACATCCCCATCGAAGAGGTTCGGGAAGGAGATATTATCATTGTCCGACCGGGCGAAAAAATCCCGGTAGATGGTGTAGTGTTGAACGGCCATTCGGCGGTGGACGAAGCCATGGTTACCGGGGAGAGCATCCCGGTGGAAAAAGGACCGGGTGATCCGGTGATCGGAGCGACGCTCAATAAAGTCGGGAGTTTCGAATTCACCGTGACCCGGGTGGGTGAAGACACCATGCTCGCCCGGATCGTCCAGCTCATCGAGGATGCCCAGGGGTCCAAAGCACCCATCCAGGCTTTTGCCGACCGGGTGGCGGCCTGGTTCGTCCCCATTGTCATCGTTATTGCTTTTGGGACTTTCGCTACCTGGTACTTCCTTCTGGGTGCCCCCCTTGCCTTCTCATTGATGGCCCTCACCTCGGTCGTGGTCATTGCATGTCCCTGAGCCCTGGGTCTTGCCACTCCCACCGCCATCATGGTGGGAACCGGCAAAGGTGCTGAATACGGAATCCTGATCAAGGGCGGTGAGCCCCTGGAAGCAGCACGTACGATTCAAACCATTGTCTTCGATAAGACCGGAACCATCACTTACGGAAAGCCAGAAGTGACTGATATCGGGAGTTTCACGACCCTTTCTACCGAAGACATTCTCCAGGTGGTGGCGAGTTTGGAACGATCCTCCGAACACCCGCTGGCAGAGGCTATTTTTCACTTTGCTGAGGGTAAAAAAATTTCTCTCCCAGAGGTGACCGATTTCCAGGCTTTGCCCGGGCAGGGAGTACAGGGAATCATCGCCGGAAAACGATATGTATTCGGAAACCGGAAGATCCTTTCTACCAACTCTCTGCTTCTTTCCCCGGACATCGAACACCGAATCAGGACTCTGGAGAATGAAGGGAAGACGGTCATGATCCTGGGAAATGAACGGGATGTACTGGGAACGGTGGCGGTGGCGGATACCCCCAAGGACACCTCCCGGAAAGCGATTACCCGGTTACAGGAGCTGGGAATGGAAACCTACCTCATCACCGGCGATAACGCACGGACCGCCCAGGCCATTGCCCGGGATGTTGGTATTTCGCAGGTTCTCTCCGATGTCCTCCCGGAAGACAAGGCTCAGGAGATCAAAAAACTCCAGAGTCAGGGGAAGAAAGTAGCCATGGTGGGTGATGGAATCAACGATGCCCCCGCTCTCGCCCAGGCGGATCTCGGTATCGCCATGGGATCCGGGACCGACGTGGCCATGGAAACCGGCGGCATCGTCCTGGTGAAGAACGATCTCAGCGATGTGGCCAGTGCCTTTCAACTCTCCCGGGAAACCGTGGGCAAGATCCGACAGAATATGTTCTTTGCTCTTTTCTATAACCTGATCGGTATCCCCATTGCTGCTCGCCTGTTTGCCCATTTTGGCCTGGTGCTCAATCCAGAACTGGCGGGTCTCTCCATGGCCATGAGTTCCCTATCCGTCGTCTCCAACTCTCTCCTCCTGCGTACCTTCCGACCGGGTAAAACCAACCGCCTCTCCCAGGTGGCTCCCCTCATCATGGTCATTCTCTTTTCCTGGCTTTTCTTCGGATTCGCCCAATTCAGTACCACCATGAACACCAGGATGGCCTCTCAACTCTCCCCCCAGATGGTTCGTTCTCTGGAAACGCTTTTCGCCCAGGGAAAAACCAGTATGGCCCTCGCTCCCAATGGAAGTCCCAAGCTTTTTTTCGCTCTCGATTCCCAGAAGAACCCCCTTTTCCTTCTGAAACAGGGCGTTTCAACTCCGGAAGACCATGAAATGGTGCTGGGTGCAGAGGAAGCACAGATGATGATGAAGGAAAAACTCTTTCAAAATCCCGGGGATCGATTGACCGATTTTTTCGGGGTTCCTTCCATGCGTATCGTGGGGATCCTGAAACCCACCCGAACGATCCTGGATATGTTCCACTATGTCAATTCCAAAACATTCACTGACTTAAAGACAACACCCATTCAGGTACTGGTGGCCGGAAACTCCACCAAACTCTTCCTGGTGGTCACTCCCCCCACCATTCCGGAGCAATTCCGGGAAATCATCACTCTCGAGAAACTGAAACCCGTCATCCAAAACGGTGAGACCTTCCTCCCCATTTTCTTAGGAGCATTGGAAGCCCAGATGATGAAATCCGAAAAGCTCATAAACAAAGAAGGTGATATTCTTCCCAAATTCTTCGAACAAAAAGTGATCGTTGCCGGCATTCTCCCCAAAACCGGTACCCCCTTCGACATGTTCCATTTTGTCCCGGAAGGATTTACCTTCCCGGGGAATTGAGAAATACCCCCTTATCTGTCATCCTGAGGAGTCCGGTGCTTTTCCGGACGACGTGAGAATCATATCCTTATAGGTCTTTTAAAATGAGATTCCCACATCGTACAGCCATAAAACGGTTGTACTCCTCGGAATGACGATCTATCCTCCCTCAGCTCGTCTTCTGTCCTTCCCAGATAGAAACGTTGTTCTGATATATCTTCACATCATAATTGGGATTGAGAACAATGGGGAATCCGACGGTGATTCTCCAGCTCCCACTCTGATCGGAGTAGGTGAATTGCCAGGTGGTGTAACCCACGAGATTTTCGGGAGTAATATTTTGTGCGGTCCATACTGCATTCATGGGAACAGCTTTTCCGGCAAGATTCGCCTGGGTAATACCCCAATCACGGGCAGATGCCACGTCATCGGGAGGAACGGGAATGGGTGTTGGTGTCGGTGTTGGTGTGGGCTTGGGACTGCACCCCAGCAGGAGAA
>JAPLGF010000088.1 GCA_026390275.1 Candidatus Atribacteria bacterium | reverse complement strand
GCGAGACCACTGGAGGGGCATTCCCCGTGGCAGACAATACACGAAAAGAGAAGCGTTTTCGGTTACGTACCCTGGACCTCCCCCAGTGATGACATAAATTTCATCGAACATCTTGAGGGCATCCATGAAGCGAAACACAAACGCAACCAGAATGATAGGACGAATATTCGGTAAAACGATGAGGTACATCCTTTTCCACCAGGAGATCCCGTCGATAGCGGCGGCATCGAAGATGGAGGTATCCATCGAAGAAATACCGGCGTAGAGTATGAGCGTCACGAAAGGAGTTCGTAAAATGATTTCCATGATCAGGATTGCCAGGGGTGCATGGAAGCTTCCCTGGCTGAGATCAAAGATCGGAAGGTGAAAAATACTCAAAAAGTAGTTCAGATAGCCAAACGTCACATCATAAATGAGGGTTTTATAGGTATAGGAAATCACCACGGGAGCCACCACGAATGGGATTAGAATCAGGGTACGGATGATCGATGAATAGCGGGACGTCACCTCCTCATCGGTCAGGACGTAAGCAACGAAGAAACCGAAGATCACTTCGAAGATGACAGCGGCCAGGGCAAAAACCAGGGTGAAGATCAAGGCATGGAGATATCTCGGATTATTGAAAAGAAGATCGAGATAATTTCCCAATCCAATGAAGTTCCCCGGTGGTTTGATCAGCTCGTAATCTTTTAAAGAAAGGAGAAAAGTATAAACCAGCGGAACTCCACCCACCAAAATGACTGCCAGGAGTGCCGGAAGGAGAGACACGACGACAAACCTTTTATCTTCTCGAGAGGTCGCTTTCAACGCCATGTATGTCCCTTTTTACCCGGAAAATACCGTGAATTGTTAACTGTAAAAGATTTGTTGAATTGGAAAAGAAAATTACAAATGTTATTTCCTTCATTTCCTGATGGTGCCAGGTACTGGTATGGTTGTCTGAGCGGGGCTTCACCAAAGAAGCCCCGCTCGTGCTTCATTATTTTGATGCGGAGGATTTAAAACCAATTTTTACCAGTGCAGCATCAGCATCAGCACAAGCCTGTTCCGGTGTCTTGATTCCCGCCACCACAGCATTCATTTCCTTGGAAACCAGGTCAGACACTTCACCATATTTTGGTGTCAGTACAAACTGAGTATACGGGTCAATACCATTATCCAGCATCCAGAGTTGAGAATCGATGAATTCCTGGCTGGGCATGGCTTTTTTGTAATCTTCCAAGGCATAGACCGATTTCCTGGCTGGGCATCCATAAAGCGGGGCCATTTCCGCGATGAGATTAGGCGATGTTAGCCATTGAACCAGGAGCCAGGAAGCTTCCTTATTCTTGGAGCTGGCACTAATAGCCCATCCCCATATCCAGAGGGGATCTTTTCCCCCTTCCATGGGAGGAGTCGCATATCCCACCTTACCTGCTACTTTAGATTTCGAGACATCTTCCAGATAAGCATACGAGGCATTTCCCGCAACGGCCATGGAAAGTTTCCCCTGAGAAAAGGCCGAACCGATGTCACCCCAGGTCCAGTTTCCGGAACCCGGAGGTCCGAATTTGGCCATGTCGGTATAAAACTTCATGGCTTCGATCCCCTTGGGAGTGTTCGCATTCGATGTCACGGTTTTAAAATCGACGAAATCAAAGCCCATCCGATGTGCCGTACAGAAGAGGTTCCATCCCCCCTCACTTGCGCCGGCCATGTTTCGGTCAACGAAGGCAAACTGTTCAATTTTACCATCCTTGCGGGCCTGATCGAGTTTTCCGGCAACTTCTTTCAATTCGGCAGGTGTCTTGGGTGGTTTGAGTCCCAGTTTTGTGAAGACATCTTTGTTGTACCAGAGTAGAAAATATTCTGCCGTAAATGGGATCATGATGATTTTTCCATTCGAAGTTCCGGCTGCCAAAACATCTTTGGGATAATCAGCAAGGTTATACCAGGCACTATCGGTCAACTTCGGGTTGTTGAGGTAGACATCAAGGGGTTCCAGATATCCCGGTTGGACAAACTCTTCCCGGTTGGAGAACCCAACATTACTCACATCGTACTCGCCCATTCCAGAAGCGAAATCCACCAGTTGTTTTTTTCGGCGGTCAACGTCATTCAAAAGTTCAAAGTTCACTTTGATTCCAGTGAGGGCTTCAAATACGGCAATTTTCCCTTTATAGACTTCTGCCACTGGCATGGCGGTGGCCAGGACATTGAGCTGGATTCCCTTAAATTGTTGCCAATCGATATTTCCCCATTTTTGTTCTGCTGCCAGAACCAGTTGCGAGAGCAAGACGACACTCAGGAGCAGGATAACAATGACACTAACCTTTTTCACTCCATTTCCCTCCTTCGAACTTCTTATGATATCAACTTACCCGAAATTTCCCAATTCATGACCGATATCCAATATTTTGAATGTAAGAACTCCCGACTGAATTATTCACCTCCTTAACAGATACACGTTGCTTCTCAATTGAATTCGGTGACAAATTTTCCTCTGGTGAAGTAAATGTTACAGAGTAAGAAGCGACACGTGTAGGTTACACGTGTAAAATATAGAATAAAAAAATAGAAGATGTCAAGGGGGGAATTGGGAAAGTTTTCCTCGACAAGAAAAGGGGTAGATTCTTACTATATAGAATAATCTTATTTGAAAATACAATCTTACATGGGATAGAATAACATCAAAGCGTAATGGCATGGAAGGTGATTATCATGGGACAAAAGGTGACTATTTCGGAGAAGGGACAGATTTTTATTCCTGTTTTTCTTTAAAAAAAGCTGGGACCGGGGAAGGGAGATAAATTGATGGTGGAAGATAAAAATGGAACAATTATTCTCCACCCTTTACCGAAACATCCACTTTTACAGATTGAATCGCAAGTCTCAAATGAAAAACGGTTCTACAGTGATTTCTGGGGGTAAAGATTTAACCCCCCACCATGAGAGAGAATGGCAAACTGGTCTTTCTTTCCGGGAGTCCAGATTTTTGGATTCTTCAACCAGAAGCACTTGCTTTCTTTGAGGAGCTCGTGGTGGGTTTTCGTTTCCGGTTTGCGAACCTGATCCCCTCCTGGAAGGAGATGACATAAGAGATGAAACTGGTCATGAAGGATAGAAGCGTAAAACTGAATTGGTGTATAATGGAAAATAGGAAACCTCCTCCGGAAGGGAAAAGAGTCGGTTGTATGTATTGGGGGGATTCTATACAGTGCCCTTTTTCTCCAGTACCTGATGAATAAAACCTATCGCGGGATGGGATGGTGGGCGGGGGGCTTTGCCCTGGTGGCAGTGGGGTTTGTTTTCGCCCTCCTGCGGGATGTTGTTGAAATTGGTCTGATCTCAATCATCATCCAAAACACCCTGCTCATTTTAGGAGCGACTCTCATATATGTCGGCTCCCTGCGGTTTCTGGATAAGAAAGAGAATCGGGGAATTGTTGTTTCCATCTTGGCTGTTTTCATTCTATCCACTTTTTATGTTATCTATGTAAATAGGGATGATAACGCAAGGACCATGATTTTATATGTTGCTTTGGCGATCATTTCATTATTGACCGCCCAGGGTCTCCTGGTGAATAAGACTCGTTCCATCGCTGCTTCTGCGAACTTCCTCTCCGCGGTTTTTCTTGCCCATGGCGGTTTTTTTGCCTTCCGGGTGGTGGTGACACTCACCGTTGTCCCTATCAACTCATTTTTCACTCCCACCCTGATGCAAACAGCCACATTTTTGGTTCAACTCGTCGAAGGCATTCTCTTGACCTTTGGTTTTATTATCATGGTCAACCAGCGCTTGAATGCGGAAATGAGAGAAGCCAAAGAACATTTTGAAGCGATTTTCAACACCAGTCCCGATGCAGCGCTTATTACCCGCCTGAACGA
>JAPLGF010000082.1 GCA_026390275.1 Candidatus Atribacteria bacterium | reverse complement strand
AATGGATATCCCAGGCCCCGGAGATCGATCCCGGTGTCTATCGTGCCGCCATCGGAATGCACGAAATCCATTTCTATCGGGTCAAGGTCCTGGCCGGGCAGAAGGTGACAGTCACCACCCTGGTGAATAAAACACCCTACCAGGCGATGAATTCCGTCATCAATCAGACGTTCACCCTTCAACTTTTCCGCAGTTCCATGGAAGAGGCCGTGATTACAGAAGAAAAAGTCATGGGGAATCCTGAAGAACCGACCACCCTCAAGGTCACCTATGAACCGGAAAAAAACGGTTGGATCTATATCGTTCTTTCGGCATCGATCAATCATGATCAAGATAATAATCCGGTTAAACTTTACCCTGAGGACGCAGTCGTAGAACCCTCCCCTTATACCCTCAAAGTGTCACTCAAGGGAGAGATCACCGGGGAAGTGGATACCCAGGTGGAACCATTTCTGCCAGAAGAAATCATCACCGGTGGTTCACGTCTGGAGGGAGCAGTGGAGGTTCCCATGAATACCTTCGTCTCCGATAGGGTGGGCCTCAAGCAAACCCGTTTTTACCGAGTTACCCGGGAAGAAGGAAGCGGTGATAACTGGCGGATTACCGTCATGGTTCAAAAACCCTGGTACAACGCGGATAATGGTGAGATCGCGCTCGATTACATTTTGAAAGTATATGATGAGGATTGGGGTGATATGGGAGGTGCCCAGATGACTTTTTATAAAAATCATGCCTCCCCCCAAAGTGTTTCATATACCTTCCCGCTGCTGGAGAATCAGGAGATCTCTTTCTCGCTTACGGTAAGCGATAATCACGTGGTGGGTAATGCCAATGATACGGTTTCCATTTATCCCCGTAATTTTAAAATCCAACCGGGACCCTATTCGATCATCGTTCGTTCCGAGTAAACCGTGGGTTCCCCCAGGAGTCAGGGGGAACCCTTTTTTTTGAATCCCCATCTGATTTCTTATAAAAATTGAGCATGATCCGATACATAATTGGAGAATGAACGAATTTTTTTGAGGAGGGATTCCCATGCTGAAATCGGTTGGTCTTTTCATGGTGGTGATTTTTGTTCTCATAGGTGTTTTTTTTCCACAGAGAGCCCTTTCCTGCACGACAATGATCATTACGAAGGGTGCTTCCGCTGATGGATCCATGATCGTCACTCATTCTGACGACAATGATCTTGTCGATGAACGGATTATTTTCGTTCCGGCTATGGATCATGACGCGGGTTCTCAACGAGCTGTATACTGTTCGGCGGTTGCCATGGGGGAATTTCCCCAGTACGCCTGCTTCAGTTACCCCCGTATCAGCAGTACTGATCGAGGTCCGGGGCACGATGTACCCGATTATCCCCGATCCATCCCCCTGGGTTTCATCCCCCAGGTCTCACACACCTATGCTTACTTCGACGGATCCTACGGGATTATGAACGAACACCAGTTGATGTTTGGCGAATGCACTGATGGAGCGAAGCTGACCCCAGAACCGGAACCGGGTAAACGGATTTTCTATTCCTCTGAACTCTCCCGGGTGGCGCTTGAACGGTGTACCAAAGCCCGCGATGCAGTGAAACTGATGGGGTCGCTTATCGAAGAGTACGGTTACTACGCGACCGGGGAAACTCTGCCGGTAGCGGATCCCGATGAAGCCTGGGTTATGGAAATGGCTCCTTCCCCGGAGGGAACTGGTGGGCTATGGGTGGCCAAGAAAGTTCCCGATGGTGAAGTTTTTATGGCTGCCAACGAATTTCGCATCCGGGAAGTGGATCCCAACGATCCGGACATGATGTTTTCTCCCCGGCTCTTCGAGATTGCCCAAAAACACGGTTGGTGGAACCCTGCTGAAGGAAAGCTTGATTGGTTGAAAACGGTCAGCCTGGGTGAATATAACCACCCCTATTATTCTCTGCGCCGGGTATGGCGGATCCTTTCCCTCATTGCTCCTTCGCAGAATTTTTTTCCCTGGGTGGAAAATGGTCTGTCCAAAGACTATCCGTTCTCCATCAAGCCGGACCACAAACTCACTCTTCAGGAAATCATGAAGATTCACCGCGATCATTACGAAGGAACCGAGTTTGATCTCACCCAGGGGATTGCTGCCGGACCGTATGGGTATCCTGACCGTTTCTATGGACCCTACGATGGACAGGGTGATGTGGGCGATCCCAAGCGAAAACTTGAGGGTGCCTGGGAACGGCCGATTTCGGTCACATACTGTGGATTCACTTCCATCTGCCAGGGACGAAAAGAACTTCCTGATTCGATTGGTGGCATCCTGTGGCTCGGTCTTGACAAACCCGGTGATACCTGTTTCATTCCTTTTTATGCTGGAGTCAATTCACTTCCCGAATCGTTTTCGCTTTGTGACACCTCAGAATTCAACCGGAAGAGTGCCTGGTGGGCTTTTAATTTCGTTTCCAATTGGGCCGGACTCAAATATAGCAATATGCACGCTGACATCACGGCGATGCAGGATAAATATGAGACGGCGGCACTCCGTCTCCTCCCGGCGGTAGGCAAAACCGCTCAGGAACTCTATCAGAAAGACGAAAAGGTGGCGAGGGAATACCTGACCACCTTCTGTACCCAGCAGGCGGACAAAACCATTGCTGACTGGTGGTCTTTTGCCGATCAGCTCATCGTTCGTTACAGTGACGGTTTTATCAATGAACGGGGAAAGATGGCTCAACCCGTCGGATATCCCAAAGAGTGGCTGGACCGGACCAACTGGTCCCAGGGACCCACCACCTACCAAAAACCGGAGGGGAAATAACCCCACGATAAGCAGGATGTTTTTTCCAACTCAACATCTCAACATCATTTTCAGGGTAGACCCCCATGCCAGGCCAAAACCCTGGCACCAGCAAGGGATGAAAATTAAATAGGAAGTGATTCATATGAAGAGGAAGAATTTAGTCCAAACGATACCTATATGAGCGGCACCTCGGTCAAGCTAACCGCCCTTCCGGCCAGTGGATACAAATTCGCTCACTGGAGTGGATCACTTACCGGAAACACCAGCCCGACAACTATGGTGATGGATGGAAATAAGATCGTGACCGCAACGTTCATGAAAATCATTGATTCACCGCTGTGAATACTGTGAATCGTGAAAAACAACCATACCAGGTCAAGGCCCTGACACCATCATGAGATAAAATGATCCCCTCACCCTCTCTCTCCATTGGGTGGTTTTAAAATACCTGTAAGGATTTATTTATCATCAATAAGTATTGCTTCCTTTTGACTCTTGGCAATATTGACAGAAAGGTTATAGATTGTTACTTTTTAAAGGAGGTTTTAAATGATTTTGTGTTTGTTTGAAACCTTCAGAAAGGAGGGTTTCGTGGCATATTGGACACCTCTTCAATAGTAACCGCTCAACGAGTGGCGATACATATGGTATTGTCTTTTTACAGAAAGAACCATCTAACATGGTAAACTCTTTTAAAAAAAGGGGAGGATAGGTATGAAAAAGTTGCAAATTGGATTCATTGTCATGATCATGCTATGTTTCGTAATGATTTTCAGTGGGTGGGTTTTGGCTCAGGAAAAAAGCAAATATGCCGGACAGACCATCCATGTGGCCATGGCATGGGAACCACGTGAGGAAGCTCTCAAAAACCTCACCAAAGAGTTTGAGGAAAAGACCGGAATTAAAGTGGTGGTTGACCTCTTGGGAAATGTGGACATGAAGCCAAAAATGCTTTCAGTCCTGCAAGCCAAGAGTAGCGAATATGATGTGGTCCAATTCGATTATGCTCTCATGCCGTTCTGCGTCGACAGCGGATGGCTCCTGGATCTCACTGATTGGGTCAATCGGGACAGTAAGGAAGTTCAACCTGATGATTTTCATCCTGCACTTTATAACACCCACATCAAATATAAAGATCGCTGGTATGGTTTTCCACTGCATGTCAACTCCGGATGTCTCTTTTACCGGACTGACATTATGAAAGAAATGGGTTTTGAGCCACCAAAGAACTGGGATGAAGCCATGAAAGATATCAAGGCTATCAATGAAAAATATGCTCCCAATCCTTACGGCATCTCTTTCATGGGAGCCCCCGATCCCCTGCTTGCCATCGAATTTCAAAGTCTGCTTACTTCCCAGGGAGTGGATTATTACGATAAGAAAACTTTTGAACCCCAGGTGAATACCCCGGGTGGGGAAAAGGCATTGAATATTCTTCTCGAAATGAAGAAATACGCCCCAGAGGGTGTCACTGGTTACTCCTTGGACCAAAGTTATGATGCCTTTGCACAGGGAAAAGCAGCCATGAGTTTTGGATTTACTCATGGTGTATGGTTCTTTGCTGATCCTGCAAAATCGAAAGTCGTTGGAAAGTTTGATGTCATGGCTCTTCCCGGCGGTCACAGCATCCTGGGTGGGTGGTTTGTGGCCATCTCCCAATTCTCGAGCAATAAAGAAGCGGCATGGGAATGGGTGAAGTGGGCGACTTCCGAGGAAATGGAGAGGAAGCTCCTGGGGAACATGGAATGCCCGCGTTTGTCGATACTAAAAGACCCGGAAGTTCAGAAAAAATGGCCAAACAACAAGGTTTTCTTTGAAACTTTGGAACAGAGCCCGACCATCATGCCACAGATTAAATCAATTGTTGAGCTCTGGATGAAGTGTGCGGTTACGCTGAACGAAGTTCTGAATGGAAGTATCGAGCCAAAACCGGCATTAGAACGAATGGACCAGGAGTTTCGAGAGATTTTAAGTCGCGATGGATATCTGAAACAGTAATCTGAAGCAGTTTACCGCCCCGTTCGGAGAAGAGTTCTCCCTTTCCGAACGGGGCATTTTGATGTCTCTTTTTCATGAAGTAGCGGAGCAATAACATGATAAAAAAAGAAAAACTCCTTCCCTATTATTTTTTAGCTCCTGCACTGGGTATTCTCCTGGTTCTGGTTATCTATCCCTTGATTTTCTCTCTCCGATTGAGTTTTTCAAATTTCTCATTTGGAATGGCAGATTCAGCCATTGCTTTTGTTGGTTTCAAAAATTTTATCAGGATGTTTCGTGATTCTTATTTTTTGAATGGGCTGCGTCTCACCATTCTCTACATGTTCGGGACTTCCCTCATTGCTTTCGTTATCGGTCTTGGGGTATCACTCCTTCTGCAAAAGAGTTTTTTCGGAAAGAAAGTCATTATGAATATTCTTATTCTTCCCCTGGCGACCACACCAGTCGTAGTTGGAATCGTTTGGCGTCTACTCTTGATGCCTGATTATAGTTTTGTCAATTATCTGCTGAGTCTATTGGGAATCCGGGGACCTCAGTGGCTTATCACTCCCGGCTGGGCATTGTTTTCGGTGATGATTGCCTACGTTTGGGAGTGGTCTCCTTTTTTTATCATCATGCTTTCGGCAGGCTTGGCCAGTCTCCCCCAGGAACCCTATGAAGCTGCAAAAATTGATGGGGCTACCGGGTGGCAGACTCTACGGTTTATTACGTTACCTCTTCTTAAGCCCCTCGTGTTTTTAGTGCTTATTATCCGAATGATGGATGCTTTCCGGGTTTTTGACCTGGTTTATAGCATGACCAAAGGGGGCCCGGGTCGCTCCACGCAGATTTTGAGCTATGTTGTCTATTACACCGGGATCGGATATCTGGAACTTGGCTATGCATCAGCCATGTCCTATGTCATGCTCGTTATTCTGGTACTCTTGTCCATATTCCTTTTAAAATTTGTGCGGAGTACGTAAAAACTGGTCAAAAGAGAAGGTATTAAAGTGAAGAGTTTCATTTCCCCGTATTTAAAAAAAGGGTTATTAACATTTTTGATTTTCGTCATTCTCTGTTTCGCTCTTTTCCCGATTCTTTATACTTTCGTGGTGAGTATAAAAAGTCGAGTTGATTTACTCACCTTTCCTCCGAAGTTACTATTTAAGCCTACTATTGAGTTCTGGGTGGAAGTCATCAAAAATAGCGACTTCCTGTTTTACTACAAAAATAGCTTAATTATCAGTTCCATCAGCGTGGTAGTGGTTCTGGTCGTGTCGTGTTTGGCGGGGTATAGCCTCTCGCGGTTCAATATCAAAAGGAAGGAAGATATTGCATTCTGGATCCTTTCCCAGAGTATGACTCCTGCTGTTGCCATTATTCTACCAATCTATACTCTTTTTTCCCGTTGGGGTTTCGTGGATACCTATCACGGGATTATTCTCGTCTATTCTGCCTTCAACATTCCCTTTGCCGTCTGGTTCTTGAGGAGTTTTTTCAATGAAATACCCCTTGAATTATGTGAAGCGGCCAAGGTCGATGGTTGCAGCCCTCTCCGTGCATTCTGGTCTATCGATCTCCCCCTGGTAAAACCTGGACTCATTGCCTGTGCTATTTATACTTTTGTTATGTGCTTGAATGAATTCTTTTTTGCCTTCATTCTTACCGGGACCAGGGTTAAGCCAGCCACTGTTGCCGTGGTCAGCTATTTACCCACCGATGTCCGTGGAACAATGTATGGCCAATCTGCTGTTGCCGGAATTCTCATCATGACCATTCCCATGATCTTCTTTCTGTTCCTGCAAAAATACTTCGTTTCTGGTTTAATCCGGGGTGCAATCAAATAGTAAGCCCGCAGACCTGGTGCATCGTTCTTTTAATAACATATCAATAACTAAACGGTGATCTCATCCAGTTTATACGTCCAGGTAAACACCACTGGGGAGGCATTAACCTCGATGAGGTTCAACCATGAACCGGGTTTTGGGGTGTAGACGAACTCGAAACGATGGGGTTTTTCCTTGAGCCAGCCCCTGGTCTCCTGGGACAGATGAATGGAGTGGTTATCCAGAATGATCCGTATTTTCCAGTCCGACCGGTAGTACTCGTCCGCTTCGGAGAGAAACTCGATGAATTCTTTGCTGCGATGCCGTTC